>JABWAY010000484.1 GCA_013360825.1 Candidatus Brocadiia bacterium
CCGCATCCCCGGGCGCGAACCGGAACGGAGCGTCGACCACGCCGTGCGCGGCCTCGGAGCACGCGACCGCCGGCCGTCCGCTCGCCATCGCTTCCAGGATCACCTTGTCCAGCGCCCCCCGGCTGGCGCTGACGAACAGGTCGCACTCGCGGTAGAGCCGCGGGATTTCCGGGTACGGAACGCTCCCCAGGAACTGCGCGGGGACGCCGCGCTCGCGCGCCAGCGCTTCGAGTTTTCCCCGGAGCGGCCCGTCGCCGGCCACGACGAGTCGGGCGGCCGGCTCGGTGCGGCGGAGAAGGGCGATCCCCTCGATCAGCGTTTCGACATCCTTCACCGCATCGAGCCGCCCGACGGTCAGGATCCGTGCGCTGCCGGGGGGAGGCGACGGCGGGAACAGGGAGAGGTCGATCCCGTGGCCGACGACGCGGACCTTGCGCGACGGGAGGCGGCAGGAGCCGGGGGTGGCGGTGACGATCCGGCGGGCGAGGCGCGCGGCAAGTTTCAGGCGGGCGGTGACCGCGGTGTGGGTGTACCAGAGGACGACGGGGACGGGGGAGACGGGGGCGGCGGCGAGGACGTATTCCGGGTTCATGTGGGCGAAGATGAGATCGGCGCCGCCGTTCACGGCGTGGCGGAGGCCGAGGTAGAAACGGGCGAGGCGGGCGAGGCGGCCGCGGCCGGTTTCCTTGCCGAGCGAGGCGACTTCGACGTTGGCCGGGAGGTCGCAGGGGCGGACGCGGCCGGCGAGGACGTACAGTGTCTCGACGCGGCGGGAGAGGGCGCGGATCCAGGAAGGGACGAACCCGAGGAGGTCGGAGGAGGGGTCCACGACCTGGGTGAGGAAGAGGACCTTCACCGGGCGGTTCTCCGCCACATCTCGAGGAGGCCGGCCTCGGTTTTCGCGGGGCCGAAGGTGGCGAGGACGTGGTCGCGGCCGCGGCGGCCCATCCCGGCGGCGCGGTGGGGATCGTCGAGCAGCTCGGCGATGCGGGCGGCGAGGGCGACGGCGTCGCGGATCGGGACGACGAATCCGGTCACCCCCGGGATCACGATGTCGCCGGTGCCGGCGACGTCGGTCGCGACGATCGGCTTCTTCGCCGCCGCGGCCTCGACCATCACCAGCCCGGTTCCCTCGTAGATGCTCGAGAGGGCGAAGACATCCGCGGCGCGGAACAGGTCGCGGACGTCGGCGTGGGGGAGGGCGCCGGGGAGGAGGACGTTCGGCGGGGCGGCGGCGGAGAGCGCGGCGCGGCGCGGGCCGTCCCCGGCGATCACGACGAGGGTGTCGGGCGGGAGGAGGGCGGCCGCCTTGAGCAGCGTCGGGAAATCCTTCTGGTCCACCATCCGCCCCGCCGCCGCCACGAGCCGCCGGTACGGCGGGCGCAGAAACTCGGCGCGGAAATCCCGCTGCGCCCGGCCGGGAGTCCCCGCGACGTCGACCGCGACCGGGACGCAGAACACCCGGTCCGGCGCGAACCCCGCGGCGATGAACTTCTCCCGCTCCCGGGTCGTCCCCACCCGGACCGTCGTCGCCCGCTTCAGCAGCCACCGCGCGAACGCGGCCGCCGGGCGGTGACGGAACCGCTCCTGCATCCACCACTCGTTCGCCATGAAGTCGAAGTGCACCTGGACGTTGAGCGGGAGGCCGAGGCGGCGGGCGACGCGCCAGGCGGCGATCCCCGTCGCAAACGGGTCCTGGCAGGTGACGAGGTCGAACGCCTCGGCGCGCCCCAGCCGCGTGGCGAGCCGGACGGCGTCGATCGGGAACAGCACGCGCGAGAGCGAACGCGTCGGCTCGACGGTGAAGTTCGGGGCGTGACGGCGCGCCTCGTACCCCGTGCGCGGCGAATACACGACCATCGCGAGCCGGCCGAGCGAGCTCGCCAGATGCACATGGCGGGCGACGGCGTCCCCGGCGTTCGTGCCCGAGGTGAGAAGCGACCGATCGAGCGAGATCGACAGGACCCGGAGGGGGCGGCTCATCCCGCGACCTCCTCGAAGACCGCCGTCGTGGCACGGAGCAGCCGGCTCCAGTCGAAGTCCGCGGCCGCGCGCCGCGCCCCCTCCGCGAGCCGGGCGCGGAGCGCG
>JABWAY010000485.1 GCA_013360825.1 Candidatus Brocadiia bacterium
CCACGCCGCCTCCGCGGAGTCGAGCTCGGCCTGCCCGACGTCGCGGGTTTCGCGGAGCGCCTGCTTCCGCTCGTAGTCCCGGCGGGCCTCCTCGAGGCGCGCCTCCCCCTGTCGGAGCGCCCAGCGCGCGGTCTCGAGCGCCGCAGCGGATTCCGCAACCGACCCCTCGAGCGCCGCCTTCTGGGCGGCCGTCTCCTCCAGCGCCTTTTTCGCGGATTCCTCCAGGGCCGCCGCCTCCTCGCAGGCGACACGCGCCTCCTCGCAGGACGCCTTCTCCGCGTCGTTGACCAGTTCCGCCAGCGCCTGTCCCTCGACCACCGTGTCCCCCTCCTCCACCCGCACCACGGCCACGATCCCCGCCGCCTTCGTCGCCACCTCCGCGCGCCGCTGCGGCACCAGGTACCCGCTCGCGTCCAGCGACTTCGAGCCCCCGGCTCCGGCACCTGCGGCCGGAATCCGGAAGACCCGGACGGAGGGGAGGGGCTTGAGGAAGAGAGTCCAGGCGAACCATCCGGCGATTCCGAGGCCGGCCACCGCGACGACGCCGAGCACCGGGCGCCAGGGGATCCCCCGGCCGCCGGACGCGGGGGCGCCGCGGTCGATCTTCAGGCGCCCAAGATCGGCGGACTGCGTTCGCGCAGGCTCAGGCATGGGGGTTCGATCCTACGGCTGGGGCGGGGATTCGTCTAAAGGAGTTCCACGATGCTCTTGTGCCATCCATCCGCGCGTCTCTCCACGTCCCGCGGCGGCGTCGATCCTCATCGAAGTTCACCGACATCGATTCCGGTCTCCTCCCGGCAGGCCGTCCGGGACAGCGTCGTCTGACCGGTACGATTTCATCGTCGAGCTGTCCGGGCGGGAGCCCGGCGGAAACATCGCGTTCCGGACGGCCCGTGTTTCAATGCCGTCCACCCACCCCCTCCTCCACGGAGCCGTCATGGCCCGCCGCGCAGCACGCCCCCCTGAGACAGCCGCCCGGACCGTTCTTCCCCGCCGGATCGGGCACGTCCTCGTCTGCGTCCGCGACATGAAAAAGGCGGTCGCCTTCTACCGCAACCGGCTGGGCCTCGCCTGCACGCACGAGAGCGCGGGATGGTCCGAATTCGCGACCGAGGGGTGCACCCTCGCGCTTCACCACGCGGACGACGCAACCCCGCGCGACACGGGGATCTCCTTCAACGTCGGCAACGTCGACGACACCGTCCGGGCGCTGCGCCGCGCCCGCGTCCGCATCGTCCGCCCCGCCGCCCCCGTGAGCGACGACATCCGGTGCGCTTCGTTCGCCGATCCCGAGGGGAACATCCTCGGGATCGCCGGCCGCTGACGCGCTACTCCGTCCAGACCACCGGGACGTGCGCACGGTCCTTCTCGTCCCGCCAGTACCGCATGTTCATCTCGAGCAGCGTGAGGTAGCGGTACCGCGCGACGCCGTTCCGCCGCAGGACCACCAGAATCCACGGCGCGCGCTGGGCCTCGACCTTGCGCCTGCCGAACGGATCGTCCCCCAGCGTGAACATCCCCTCCGCCGACGTCTCCCCCCGGAACAGAGGCTCCGCCCCCGCCTCGATCCGCGGCCGGCCCTCCTCCCCCGAGCGCACCGGCCGGTAGATCTCCACCTCCACACGCCGCAGAGGCTTCCCGTCCCGGTCGATCACCTGCACCTCGATCTGCGCCGGCAGATGCCGCCACAGATGCCCGAACGTGTTGTGCGGATCGTCCCAGCGCCCCAGCCGCGCGATCCCTCGCTTCATCTGGATCGCAATCGCCGAGTAATCGCTCCAGGTCCCTTCGCCGGAAGCGTCGAACATGATGTCCTGCTCGAATTCCGGGCGCAGGCGGAGGGGCTCGATGAATTCGCCGGACGGGAGACGGAACGCAACCTCCCCCGGCCGGGTCAGGAACGCCGCAAAGTCCGGGACACCGCGCGAGCGGCTGAGGTCGCGCCAGAGAAACCGCTCCCCCTTCGGCGAGAACAGCGGGGCGGCCGTCCCCTCCGCCGCGAACGCGAACCCGACCGACCCGTCTTCCGGCCGGCACCCGGCGACCGGCCCGCCGGCGTCGCAGAGGAGCAGCAGGTCGGCGTCGGG
>JABWAY010000486.1 GCA_013360825.1 Candidatus Brocadiia bacterium
CCCGCGCGCGGGCGACCGGCGGGAGCGGGACGCCGCGCGGTCGCGGACGAGCCCGGGGTTCCGCGATGTCCCGTGCGCCGTCGCCTCGGAGACCCGCCCTTCCACAAGCAGGCGCGCCAGGTCCTCCTCGAGCGTCTGCATCCCGTGCCCGCTCCCGCCCTCCATCGCCGCGTAGATCTGCGGGCTCTTCCCCGTCGCCACCAGATGCGCGATCGCCGGTGTCACCACGAGGATCTCGCTCGCGACGACGCGGCCGCGGCGCGCGCCGCCGGTGCCGTCAGCCGGAACCAGGTGCTGCGCGACGATGGCGCGGAGCACCAGCGAGAGCTGCTGCCGGATCCCCGCCTGCTCGTCGGCCGGGAACACCGACACGAGCCGTTCGAGCGTCCCGACGCAGTCGCCGGCATGGACCGTCGTGAAAACGAGATGCCCCGTCTCCGCCGCGCGGATCGCCGTCCGGATCGTCTCCAGATCGCGGATTTCGCCGACCAGGATCACGTCCGGATCCTCGCGCAGGCTCGCCACCAGCGCGTCGTTGAAACTCGATGCATCCGCCCCGATCTGCCGCTGGTTCACCAGGCTCAGCGCCGGCGCGTGGATGTACTCGATCGGGTCCTCGATCGTGACGATATGCGCCCGCCGCGTCGTGTTGATCCGGTCGATCATCGCCGCCAGCGTCGTGCTCTTCCCCGCCCCGGTCGGACCCGCCACCACCACCATCCCGTCCGGAAGCTCCGCAAACCGGTACAGCGATTCCGGAAGACCCAGCTCCGGGAGGGTCCTGAACCGGTCCTCGAGCCGGCGGATCGCGGCCGCCGTGCCGCCGAGGCGGCGGAACACGTTGAAGCGGAACCGCGCGGTGCCGGCCGCGGTCATCGCGCCGTCCTGCGAACCCGTGGCGTCCAGCCCGCGCGTCCCGCTCCATGCGGTGAGTTCGCGGCAGCAGGCGTCGATGTCCTCCTTCGAAAGCGCTGTCCCGTCCGGCACCAGCTCCCCGTGAATGCGGTAGATCGCCGGCATCCCCGGCGCCAGGTGCAGGTCGGACGCGTCGCGCCGGACGCACTCGCGCAGCAGCGCTTCCAGCCCGCTCGCGGCCGGGGCGCCCGTCGGCGGTTTCCCTTCAAGGATCAGATCCATAGCACCAGCGTCCACTCGCGGGATTCGTGTTCGTTCGTGACCGGCGCAAGCCGGAGTTTCAGCACGACCGCGTCGTGCAGCGATTCGCGGATGCCCCCCAGCAGGGCCACGACGTCCGCGTACTTTCCGCGGAATCGCAGGGACCGGACGCGCGCGGGCGACCCGGCCGGCGCGGAGCGCATCTGCTCGTCCATCGGCTTCGGGAGGGCTCCGGCAAGCTCGGCGCCGCCGGACCGGTCTTCGACCAGGAGCAGCCGGTGCCCGTGAAGCAGCGAGGCCAGCAGTTCTCCCGCCTGCGCGGGCGTTCTTGAGCCGGAACAGCCGGCGGAGACCTGAGCGGTTTCCGCAGGGTTCGCCTGTGCCCCGAACTCCGCCAGCACACGCTCCATCTCCTCGATGGTGATCCGGGCCGGCCGGGCCCGCTCGGCGCCGGCGATCGCGTCGGCCTCCGCGGAGAGGCGCTTCGACTCCGGCCGTGCATGCAGGTGCACGTACGCGAGGGCGACGAGAAGCGCGGGGGCGAGGGCGACGAGGAGCTTCTGCCGGCGATCCGGTGTCATCGTTCCCCCCCCGGCGCGGCCGAGGCGCGTCGCGGCGCGGGGCCGATGCGGATCTCGAATGAGTAGAGGCCCGCGGCATTCAGGATCCGGGGTCCCGTGGCCGCGCTCCGGCCCCCGGGCTCCAGCGCCTCCGAAAGCGACCCGGCGAGGGCATCCACCGCGCCCGCGTTCACGCTGAGGCCGCGGACCGACCCGGTATCCCACGAGAGCTCGAGGTCCGTGACGACCACGCCCCCGGGGCGGTGCAGGGCCAGGTGATCCAGGACGCGGTTGCTGGGGCAGCGTTTGTACTGCTTGATGATGAGGACGAGGAAGAAGAGGAGGAGGAGACAGACGGCCGCGACGATCCCGAAGGAGGCC
>JABWAY010000487.1 GCA_013360825.1 Candidatus Brocadiia bacterium
CGGGGAGGCGGTCCCGCTGGAGGGGGCGGCCGACGCGGCGCTGGACGCGGCCTGGAGTCCGGACGGGAAGCGCGTGGCGGCGGCGCTGGGGAAGGGTGGGGCGGGGATCTGGGACGCGGCGAGCGGGAGGCTGGAGACGCGGTTGGACGGCTGCGACCTGGCCTGCGCGATCGACTTCAGCGCGGACGGCCGGCGCGTCCTGGTCGGGTGCGAGGGCGGGGCGGTTTCGATCCACGACGCCGCGTCGGGGCGGGGGCTGCTCTCGATCGACGCGGGGGCCGAGGTGAGCGGGGCTGCATTCTCCCCTTCGGGCGGGGAGTTCGGCGTGCTGGTGGATCCGGGGATCCTGAGGTTCCACGATGCGGTCAGCGGCGCGGAGGTGGGACCTGCGCTCGAAGGGGATCTGAATTTCCCGGAGGGGATGAGCCCGGACTGGGGGCGGGTGCTCCGGCGGGAGGACTCGGCGGTTGACGTATTGGACCGGAAGACCGGGGTGGTGGTCGCGCGGCTGAGCGGGCACGAGTATTTCGTGAGCGACACCGTTTTCGACCGCTCCGGCCGCCGGGTCGCGACGGCGTCCGGGGACATGACCGCGGCCGTGTGGGACGTCGCGGTGAGCAGCCCGCTTCCCCGGATCCGGCTGCCGGAGGGCGGGCTGGTGCTGGGTATCGATGTCGCGAGGGACCGGTTGCTGGTCGGGATACCCGGCGGGAAGGCGGCGTGGTGCGGCTACGACGGCCGGACGAGCGCCGCGGGGGACGAGTTGTCCGCGGCGCTTCTGCTGACGCAGCCCGGCCACTCCCTCGGGCTTCCCGCGAACCGGGCTGTGGAGCCCGGGCTTGCGGTGGATCTGGCCGCGGGCCGGCAGATCCCCGCGTGGCCGGGGACGGAGGGCCTGCGGCTGGCGGGGGTCTCCGCGGATGCGCCGACCGTCGCTCTCGCGGACGACGAAGGGAATGCCGTGACGATCGACGCCCGGACCGGCCGCGAGCTGGGCCGGTTCCGGGGGCCGCGAGCGGGGATCCCCCTGGTTCCGTCCGCGGACGGCTCGCGCGTCGTGGCCGTCGATGCGCTCCACGGCGAACTCCACATCGTGGACACGGCTACGGGGGAGACGGTGCGCATGCTGCGCGGGCACACCGGGACGGTGCAGCACGTGGTCTTTCTGCCGGGGGAGAAGGCCCTGGTCAGCTTCGCCTCGGATGCGTCCGTCCGCCGCTGGGACATCGGCACGGGGAAGTCGGTCGCGGACCATCGCCTGCCGCGCATTTTCTCGGGAGCGCTGGTGCGGAGCCTCGACGGGCGGCTGGTGGCGGTCGTGGCCCCCGATTTCGTCCGTGTGATCGAGACCGGGGGGATCACGGAGGTGTTTACGATCCCGAACGTCCGTGCGGGGACGGTCGCGTTCACGGCGGACGGGGGCGAGCTGCTGGTTCCCGACGGGCGCGGGGCGGTCCTGCGGGTTCCGGTCGATCTCGCCGCTTTCGCGCGCGAGGTCGTGCCGCGGAAGATCGGCACGCGCGACCTCACGCGGTACGAGATCGGCGACCCCGCCTGGCGGGCGGAGGCGATCGATGCGCTCGACCGGACCACCATGTTCGGCGTACGGGCGAGCCTCCGGGCGAACCAGGCGATGAAAGAGGGGCGGATGGCCGACGCGCTGTTCTGGGCGCGACGGTCGGTCGAGACCTGCCCGACCTACGCGGACTGCTGGGGGGCTTACGCCCGCGCTCTCCTCCTCCAGCCCGAGCGGGAGCGGGACCTGGTCGAAGCGGCGCGGGCGGTCCGCGAGATGGTGCGGCGGGGGATGCGGGTCCCGGGGAAATTCCTGGAAGGGCCGGAATTCGACCCACTCCGGGAGATGCCCGAGATGAAGGAGCTGATGTCCCGCCGGGACTGAGGCGGGAATTCCGGAACCGGAGGTCCCCGCGCCCGGCGACTCCCTGCTAAGATCCAATGTGAAATAAATGAAAAGTATTTTTTCTAAATTTTTAACTACTCAGGTAGTTTGAGCAAAAAACACCATATATGGCAAAAAACTCTTGATTTGCGCT
>JABWAY010000488.1 GCA_013360825.1 Candidatus Brocadiia bacterium
CGGCCACCGCAAGGCCATCGACCGCCGCACGCCGTCGATCGCATAAATCGCCTCCCGCGCGCCTCCCGGCCGGCGCGACGGATCCCGCGACATCAGCCGCTCGACCAGCCCGGCGACCGCCCGCGGAACCTCCGGCACCAGGTCGCGCACCGCGATCGGATCCTCGCCCGCGATCTTCGCCCTCAACTCCGCGCGGCTCTCCGCCACGAACGGCAGCCTCCCGGTCAGCATCTGGTACAGCACCACCCCCAGCGACCAGAGGTCCGTCCGGCCGTCCACCGCGCCGCTCCCGTGCTGCTCCGGGCTCGCATACTCCGGCGTCCCCGCAAACTCCCGCGCGTCCATCACCTCCCCCGCGAGCGGCTTCGCGACACCGAAGTCCATCACCGTCACGTGGCCGTCCGGCCCGATCATGACGTTCGCCGGCTTGATGTCCCGGTGCGCCAGCCCCGCCCCATGCGCCGCCTCCAGCGCGCGCGCAATGTCCCCGGCGATCTTCAGCGCGCGGGGAATCGGGAGCCGCCCCTCGCCCCGCAACACCTTCTCCAGCGTCCTCCCCTGGACGTACTGCATCGCCATGTACATCACACCGCCCGTCTCGCCCGCACGGTAGGTTTCCACGATGTTCGGGTGATGAAGCGACGCCGCGGACCGCGCTTCCTGGAGGAAGCGGACGCGCGTGGCATCGTCGCGGACGGCCTGGCTGCGGAGGAGCTTGAGGGCGACGGGGCGGCCGAGCTGCGGATCCCGGGCGCGGAACACCGCCGCCATTCCGCCGCGTCCGAGGGGTTGCTCGATGACGAAGCCGTCGAGGGTTTTTCCCGGGAAGCGATCGAGCGGGGTATTTTCTGTGACGGGGTCCACGCGGCTCTCTACAGACTTAGACGGCATTTTGGGGCCGGATGATCACCGGAATCCGGAATTAATTGCGTCGAAGGGGAGCGCAATTGTCCTGCCCGTCCGGGGGCGGGCGCGAACAAGGGCATTATCCCTTATCCGGCAAAGGGTTGCGAATAATCATCAGAATTCCGTGGGACGCGGGATCGTCACATTTCCGTCCCCGAGTGTACCGGAATGCAACACACTCCCCGTCTTCGGGGCGCCCGACCCGCCTGACGGAGCCCCCGTCGACCCCGGTGAGCGGCGCCGTCCGGAATCCGCGCGGTCTGGAATCGAACCCGTGGATCGCGCAGCCCCCGCGGAAAACGCGCGCACCCGGACCCCGCGCAACCACCGCCGGAGCCCCGCCTCAGTGCGTCCGCAGCGTGACCTCGACGTCGAACCCCCAGGCCACGTCCAGCCAGACCTTCACGCCGTAGGCCAGCGAGGAGTACTTCCCCTCCCACGGGCAGTACGAGTCGGGGAGCCGGACGGCGAACTCGACCGGTTCCTCTCCGAGGGAGGCCCCGCGAAACTTCGTCCCCGACTCCACCTGCGACGTCTCCCGCACGTGGCCCGAGGCCACGGCGCGCTCGAGCCGCACCACATCGACGTGCGCCGCGCGGATCGTCTTCCCGCCGGTGTTGCGGACCCGGAATCGCCCGCGCACCTCGGCCCCCGGTCCGGCCGGGCCCGGATCGATCCAGGCCTCCAGCTGGACGGACTTCTGGTGCCGGCCATGGCGGGCCGGGACTTCTCCCGGGATCGGCGGAATCACGCGGATCGTCCAGTTCTGGGTCAGATCGAACCCGCGCGGAACATCCACCTGCGCCGACAGTTTCCAGGTCACGTCGACGTGCCTGCCGGCGTAGACCGCGGGCGCCCCTTTCGGGACATTGAACTCGAACGGCCAGAGGTGCTCTCCCGCCGGAAGGGTGTCCCACCTCTTTCCGCTGAGCGCGTCGGCGATCGAGCCGAACACGCCGAGAGGGGTCCGATCGCCCCAGCAGGCGGTCCGCTGATTCGTCCAGTTCACCGAGCTGCGCACCGTCCGGCTCGACTTGCCGCTTCCGACCTGCGCGTGCGTCCGCTCGGCGCCGGCCACGTCGTGCTGCATGCCGAAGATGCGTCCGCTCTCACCGACCGCTCGGACGATTTCGACAGCCTCGT
>JABWAY010000489.1 GCA_013360825.1 Candidatus Brocadiia bacterium
GCGCCCCAGCCCGCCCGTCAGCACCACCAGCTCGGCGCGCCCGAACGCGCTCCGGAATTCCCGCACCATCGCCGGCAGGTCGTCCGGGAGCACGACGTGCCGCGCCACCCGGAACCCCAGCGCCGAGAGCCGCCGCGACAGCCACGCCGCGTTCGAGTTCACCACCCGCCCCAGCGTCAGCTCGTCCCCCGACGCCAGAATCTCCGCCGCCGGCGCCCTAATGGCGCGTTCCCGGATCCGACCCCGGCCGCACCCCCCGCGACCCGGGGTCCGTCTCCCGACGACGCCGCGCCCCGATCAGATCCCCGTCGAACGACAGCAGGTCGCTCCGGTACAGCGAATGCGGCGACTGCCTCCCCACCACCAGCGACGTCCCCCCGAACAGCTTCAGCTTCACCGTTCCCGTCACCGTCTTCTCAATCACGTCAAACCACGCGTCCAGCGCCTCCCGGAACGGCGTGAACCACTTCCCCCGATACACCAGGTCCGCATACCGCCGCGCCGTCACATCCCGGAACTGGAAAATCTCCTTGTCCAGCGTCAACTCCTCCAGCGCCGTGTGCGCCTGGTGCAGCAGGTGCGCCGCCGGAGCCTCGTAAATCTCCCGCGCCTTCAACCCGCTGATCCGGTCCTCGATCACGTCCAGCCGCCCGACCGCATACTTCGCCCCCAGCCGGTTCAACTTCTCCACCATCACCACCGGCTCCGTCCGCTCCCCGTCCAGCGACACCGGAAGCCCCTTCTCGAACCCGATCTCCACATACGCCGGCTTCTCCGGCGCCTCGCTGATCCGGTTCGTCATCACATACGTGTCGTCCGGCGGCTCCATCCACAGGTCGGCCCTCGGGCCGAGCTGAAGCGCCACCCCCCAGAGATTCTGGTCGAGGTTGTACTTCGACGGACGGTTCACCAGATGCCGCAGGTTCCAGCGCTTCGCATACTGCGCGTCGTCCTCCGGCGTCCTCAGCCCGAGTTCGTGCAGCGGCGCCAGGATCTTCAGCTCCGGCGCCAGCGTGGTGAGATACGACTCCAGCCGGACCTGGTCGTTGCCGATCCCCCGGCAGCCGTGCGCCACCGCCTCGCACCCCTCCTCCCGCGCGACCCTGGCCATCTCCTGCGCCAGCGCCGGGCGCGACAGCGCGCTCGACAGCACATACCCCGACTCGTAGCGCGCCCCGGCACGGAGCGCCTGGAAACAGAAGTCGCGGATGAACGCCTCACGCAGGTCCGCCACGTGGGCCGAAATCGCCCCCGCTTCGCACGCCCGCTCCCCGACCTCCTCGAGATACTCGGGCTGCCCGAAATTCCCGGAGAACGTGACCACCTTCAGGTTCCGCACCGTGCGGAGCCAGTGGATGCAGATCAGGTTGTCGAGGGCGCCGGTGTAGGCGAGGACGACTTTGCTCACGGCCGGCCCTCCGAATAGATCCCCGAACTCTAGCCGTCCCGGCCGCGCAGGTCAAAACTCCGGAGTTATTCCTGAAGAGCGGCGGCGAGCGCCGCGGCGACGCGGCGGTGCGCCTCGGCGTTCGGGAGTCCCGACGGAAGTGCGAGGGCGGCGGGATCGTCCCCGAAAACGCCGCGCAGATCCACGAACTCCAGCCCGGCCAGCAGGACCTCCCCGCGCACCTGCTGGAAATACTCCGCCATCGCCTCCGACCCGCGCCGCATCGGCGGCCAGGGCGCCACCAGCACGCGCACCCCGGCCTCGCGCTTCCAGGCCCTCACCGCCGGCACCGTCCCCGTCGCCCAGAGCCGCCAGGGAATCCCCTCGGGATCGAACAGCTCCTGGAGGCGGGCGTCCTGGGGGGACGCGGGGCGGAGGACGCGGGCGGCGAGCGCCGAGCGGGCGCGGAGGCGGACGGCGAGGGTGGTGAAGAGGGTGGAGGCGAAGGGGTGGGTATCGTCGAAGGAGAAGAGGAAGACGACGGCGCGGGGCGCGAGGGCGGGGGCGAGTTCGCGTCCCCAGGCGAGCTGCTGGGCGGTCCCGTAGCGTTCGCAGGCGGCGAGGGTCACCGGCCCGGCGCCGGCGGCGCGGA
>JABWAY010000490.1 GCA_013360825.1 Candidatus Brocadiia bacterium
CCGTCGACCGGGCGGTCGCGCTGGCTCGCCGCGCCGGCGTCGAGGCGGGGCTGATCGCCGTGGATGCGCGCGGCCGCCTCGGGTCTGCGCACAACGCTCCCTGGATGCCGGTCGCCCGCGCCGGAGGTGCCCCCTGAAGGCCCTTCTCGTCCACGGCGGCGCCGGACGCGCCCCCACCGGTCCCACCGGCGAACGCCAGTCCGTCCTGGACCAGGCCGCCGCCGCAGGGCTCAGGGGTCGCTCCGCCCCCGACATGATCGAGCGCGCCCTCCATGTTCTCGAGGACCACCCGATCTTCGACGCCGCCACGGGCGCCGTCCTCACGCTCGACGGGGACTGCGAGCTGGACGCCTGCCTGATGACCGACGCCGGCCGGATCGGCGCCGTCGCGGGACTGCGCCGGACCCGCCACCCCATCTCCGTCGCCCGCGCCGTGATGGACCAGACCGATCACGTCCTCCTCGTCGGCGCCGGTGCGACACGCTTCGCCCGCCACGCCGGCCATCCCGACTGGAATCCCCGCACCCCCGAGCGCATCGCCTGGTGGAAACACCTCCGCCGCAACCTCGCCCTGGGCCGCACCGGGCCGGACGTCCGGTTCTGGAAGCGGATGTCCGCGTGGCATCGGACGTACGGCCTGTACGAAACCGTCGGCTGCTGCGCCGTCGACGCCCGCGGCCGATTCGCCGCCGGCACGTCCACGGGCGGGATCTGGATGAAGCTCCCCGGTCGCGTCGGAGACACGCCCGTCCCTGGAGCGGGGACCTTTGCGGACCGATGGGGTGCGGTGTCCCTGACCGGGCATGGGGAAGGGGTGCTCCGGCTCCAGCTCGCGCGTCACGCATGCGATCTCATGCGCAGGCTTCCCTGTCAGCCCGCCCTCGAGTCCGCCGCCCGCCATGCCGCCGCGCACGGTGTCGAGTGCGGTCTGATCGGCGTCGATCGCCGGGGCAGGTTCGGGGCTGCGCGGAGCGCGGGGTGGATGCAGGTGTCCGGGTCCGGGGCGACCGGTCTGCGGTACGCGCAGGGCGTGTGACGGATCAGCCCTGCGGGTGCCGGTGAATTCCGACCTCAGTCAGCCTTTCCTCCCCATTCCCCGCCCAGCCGTCTCTGTTTCCGTTTCCGTTTTCTGTTTTCTGTTTTCCGTTTTCCGTTTTCTGTTTTCCGTTTTCTGTTTTCCGTTTTCCGTTTTCTGTTTTCTGTTTTCCGTACTCCGTTCTCCCCCCTCAGGTCCCTGCGGGGGGGGGCCCCTCCTGCGGCGCCGCACAGTTCAGACAGAACTTCGCATGGACGGGAAGTCGCGTGCCGCACTTCGCGCACCCGCGGGTCTCATCGGCCGGATGCGCAAGCGGCCGCGGTTCCTCCGGCGGGGCCTCCAGCATCCCGGCCAGCTCCGCCAGCCAGTCGCCGCCATCCACGCTGCGCAGCCGCACACACGCCCCCGCCGCCCCGAACGCGGCATCGAGGGTTCGAAGCGGGCCGTCGCCGCGGATCGACACCCGGTGCCCCCGGCGCACAACCCCGTTGCCGGACCACTCGATCGCTTCGTGAGCGATCGCCGGAAGAGGGAGTCGCCACCCGGCGGCGACGGCCAGGAGGTCCGGCCCGGGGGTCCATGCGGCCCCTGCCGGACGCAGCAATCCGGCGGAGAGGAGTTCCGCGATGCCGGAATCGAGAGAGGACGGCCGCGGCGCGAGTTCGGGGGGGAGGAGGCGGTCGAGAAGCGTCACGATCCAGCGCGCATCCCCCGAGGCCAGGCCATCGGCGAGTTGCGCCTCCAGATGCGGACGTTCAAGCTCGAATGTCCCGCCGGGCCGGCGATGGAGGAGGGACGCAAAGAGCCCGGCGCGGACCGCATCCACGGCGGCGGCGAAGGCGGCGAGCGCGGGCGGCGAGAAGGAGGCCTGGAAGGAGTCGCGCGGTGTGAAGGGGTTGCCGAGGAGCGCGTGGCCCGCGAGCCCCGCGATGTCCGCGACCGTCACGGGCCAGACCAGGCGTGCGCGGGCGCCCTCCAGCGTCCAGCCGCAGAGAG
>JABWAY010000119.1 GCA_013360825.1 Candidatus Brocadiia bacterium
AAACCTCGCCGCGGCCGGCCCGCGCGGTGACGCCTTCGGCCGCGCCCTCGGCGCCCTCCGCGAATCCACCCCCTCCGCCGAACTCTGCGGCGCCGCGGTCTGGCTCCTCTCGCGGCTCGACCGGATGAAGTTCCGCCGCGAAGGCGACAAGGGCTCCATCCCGGACTCCGAGACGTTCGATCCCCGCACGTTCTACGAAAACGTTTTCTACGCCGTCCGCGCCCGCAACGCCTTCCCATGGGGCCGGGACGCCTCCGATCACGAATTCCTGATGTTCGTGCTCCCGCCCCGCCTCACCGACGAACCCCTCCAGCGCTGGAGACGGCACTTCTTCGAAGTCCTCGAGCCCGAGGTCCGCGGGCTGACGGATCGGGAGGAAGCGATCCAGGTCGCGCGTCAGGCCTGCGCGGACTTCTTTCAGTACGAGGGGAATACGACCTGGGAGGATTTCGGAATGCTGACCGCGCTCGCCGTCCACGAGGGGCGGTGCGAGGACTGCTCGAACGTGGACAACGCGCTGCTCCGCTCCATCGGGATCCCCGGGAGCCAGGCGTTCACGCCGTGGTGGGGGCACGGGGACGGGAATCACGCGTGGACCTGGGTGCCGGGGGCGAAGGGATTCGCGGGAGACGGGAACTCGGGGGTGAAGATCTACGTGAAGACGCTCGACCGGCTGGAGGACGTCACGGAGATGCACACGCCGGTCACGCGGCTCGAGGTCGAGACCGGCGGGGCCGACGGCGCCGACGCGCAGCTGATGGTCTGGAATCACGGGGAGTGGCGGCGCGTGATGGGGGTGAAGGTCGAGGCGGGGCGGGCGGTCTTCGACAAGGTCGGTTGCCGCCGGCCGTTTGCGCTGCTCGTCCGCGTCGCGGGCGTTCCGGATCAGCTTCTCGCGACGGAGAAGGGCGGGGGATGGAGGGTCCTTGCCTCCGGGCCGCTCCCTGCGGGCGAGGGGCCGGTCGACCTGGCGTTCGAAAAGGTCTCGCCGCTCGGCGAGTTCGAGCCGGACGAGGAGTACGCGGTGACGGTCTGGGACGGCACGGCCTGGTCCCCCGTCGCCGCGCGCAGGCTCCAGACGGGAGCGGTCGGATTCCGGGCGTGGGCGGACCGCGCCTATCGCGTCACCGGTGGAAAATTCGCGGGGCGACCGTTTACAGTGAACGCCGATCCGGCTGCCGAATCCCCCGTCACGGTCCGCTGAGCCCCCCATGCCCTTCACATTCGAAACCCTCCCCGTCCCCGGCCTGATCCTGATCCGCCCGCGCGCCTTCGGCGACGAGCGGGGGTATTTCCTCGAGACGTGGCGGAAGGCGGAGTTCGAGCGGGCCGGGATCCGCGCGGACTGGATCCAGGACAACGAGGCGCACAGCGCCCGGCGCGGGACGCTCCGCGGCCTGCACTTTCAGCGCGACCCCCACGCCCAGGCGAAACTGGTGCGCTGCGTGCACGGGTCGGTCTGGGACGTCGCCGTCGATCTCCGCCCCGGTTCGCCGACCCGCGGCCGGTTTGCCGCGGTCGAACTCTCGGCGGAGAACCGCTCGGTCCTGTTCGTGCCGCGCGGATTCGCCCACGGCTACCTCACGCTGACGGACGGCGCCGATGTCCTCTACAAGGTCGATGCCGACTACGCTCCCGCCGCCGAAGGAGGACTCGCGTGGGACGACCCGGATCTCGCGATCCCCTGGCCGCTCGCGCCGGTCGAACTCAATCCCCGCGACCGCGCCTGGCCCCGCCTCCGGGACCTCCCTACTTCACCTTGATCCCGATGACCGTCACGTCGTCGTCCAGCGGCCGCGTCGGCCCCTTGAACTCCATCAGCGCCGCGTCCGTCATCATCATCAGGTACTTCGCGTCGTAGGCGCCGTTCTGGACCAGCGTGTCCAGCACCCGCGCGTGCCCGAACTCCTCCCCCTTCGCGCTCGTCTGCTCGTTCACCCCGTCCGTGTACAGCATCACCAGGTCCCCGGGACGCAGGTCGACCGTGATTTCCTCGAGCGTGGCCTCGAACCGCGGCCCGCGATCCATCCCGATCGCCATCCCGCCCGGTTCCAGCGAGAGCGGCTGCTCCCCCGACGCCGCGTTGTAAATCAGCACCGGGTTGTGCCCGGCCCGCACGATCTTCATCTGCCGGGTCCGCGTGTTCAGGACCGCGTAGCAGACCGTCGCGAACACCGCACGGTCCAGGTCCGGGTAGATGTCCACGTTCGCCGTCGTCAGCGTCTGCTTCGGCGAGGCATTCCCCCGCGCATGGATGCTGATCACCTTCCGGATCAGCGACATCACGATCCCCGCCTCGATCCCGTGCCCGGAAACGTCCCCGATCAGGACGCCGATCTCATCCTCGCTGATCCTCGGGAAATCGTAGAAGTCCCCGGTGACCACGTCGCAGGGCTTGAACAGCACATGGAAGTCAAACCCGGGCAGCTTCGGCGTCTCCGGAAGCATCCGCTGCTGCCGCTTCCCCGCCTGCTCCAGCCCCCGCTTCATTCCCTCCGTCGCCGTCATCTCCGCCTTCAGCGCGTCCACCTCCGCCTGCATCCGGCGGGTCACCTCCGATGCATACTGCCCCTCCGCCTCGGAGGGCTTCGGCGTCGCGCTCTTCGGCCGGTGCGGCGCCTCGAGTTCCTCCGCCGTCGCCGCGGGCTCCTTCTTCTCGCGGTAGGGCCTGCAGGCCGTCGCGAGGTGCTGCGCGATCTGGTGCGGCGCCGTGGACGTCAGAAGCAGCTGGGTCGAGACGTCCACCCCCCCGAGCGCCTCCCGGCAGAAGGGACAGATCCACTTTCCCATCGGCGTCCGCGCGCGCCAGACCGGGTTCTGCTCCACCCGCTGCTTGACCGCCGCATACATCCGCTGCTTCGACTCGAACGACTCGATCTCCTGCTTCAGGACCTCCACGGACTTCATCGCCCCGCGGCCGTGCTCGAAGGCGAAACACCGCCCGACATGTTTCGTGATCGCCTTCAGGTGCTCCGTGGTGATCGAGCCGCCGCGCGGGATCACGATGTCCGTCTCCCGCGCGCAGTACGGGCAGTACCACCGTCCGCGGCTGTCCCGCTGCTGCCAGACCGGGGAGGTGACGACCTGCGCCCGGATGTCGATCTCCCGCGCCATCTCCTTCAGCTCGTCCTCGTTCCGCTTCGGCTGTCGGATGCCGGCCTGGAAGGGCGTGCAGCGCGTGCTCAGGTGCTCCCAGATCAGGTCGGGGAGCTCGTCGATGGAATCGTATTCCACGGCGACGACGACGCAGAGGGGGCAGATCCACTGCTTCCCCAGCGCGGTGACGCTCCAGGCGCGCTCCGCCCGCAGGACGGACTCCAGCCAGTTCTTCTGGCGCTCTTCCTCGCGCTCTTTTTCCGACTGGCGTTTGCGGTCGAACATGGTCGCTCGTCCATCCCCCAAATCCGACGGGGCATAGTGCGGGAAGACGGCTTCGGCATCAAGAAGTCCGTCAGGGATGCCCGTGCACATCCGACAGGGTGCGGGGTGCCCGTGCGGCTCGCAGCGCCTGGAGGACGGCAAACAGGTCGATTCCCTCCTGCAGGATAGCGCCTGCGAGCGGGGAGAGGAACCCGGCGGCTGCAAATCCCATCCCGGCGATGCTGAGCGCCATGCCGCCGACGGCGCTGATCAGCGCCACCTGCCGGAGATGGCTGCTGATGTGCAGGAACTCGTCGACCCGCGTCATCGACGCTTCCAGGATCACCGCCCCTGCGGCCTCGCTGGCGACGTCGTTGCGCGGACCGAACGCGACGCCGACGGTCGCCACCGCGAGTGCCGGCGCGTCGTTGATCCCGTCCCCGAGAAAGAGCGTCGGCGCCCGTCCCGTCTCCTCCCGGACGATCGCGACCTTCTGCTCCGGCGACTGCCCCGCCCGGACCTCGTCGATCCCGACCTGCTTCGCGAGCCAGACCACCTCCGACTCCCGGTCCCCCGAGACCAGCATCGTGCGCGTGATCCCGTGCGCCCGGGCCAGGTGCGCCACGAACGGCCGCGAGTCGTCGCGCGGAGCATCGTGAAACCGGTAGATCGCCGCGAATTTTCCGTCGAGAAGGATCGCGCACTCCAGCCCGGGAGCCGCGTCCGGCAGGACCCCCGGATCCACCGCAGCCACCGTCTTCCGCCCCACCACCCGCACTTCCCGCCCTCCGAACCTTCCCAGCAGCCCCTCCCCCGGCTTCTCGCTGATCTCCTCCGGCTCAATCCCCGCCACACCCTCCGCCGCCGCCGCGGCGAGGATGGCCGAAGCGAGCGGGTGTTTCGAGTACCGCTCCAGCCCCGCGACCAGCGCGAGCAGCTCCCGGCCGTCGATCCCCTTCGCAAGATGCGTCCCGGTGAGTTTCGGCGTGCCGTAAGTCAGCGTCCCCGTCTTGTCGAAGATCAGCGTCCGGACGCCGTCGACCTGCTCCATCACCGCGGGATTGCGGATCACGATCCCGCGCCGCGCGGCGAGCGAGATCGCGCCGATGATCGCGACGGGGATGCCGATGAGAAGGGGGCACGGAGTGGCGACGACGAGGACCGCGAGGAAACGCCGCGGCTCCCCGGAGGCGACGGCGGCGGCCAGCGCGACGGCCAGGGCGAGCGGGGTGTACCACGCCCCCAGCCGGTCGCCGAGCCGGCGCAGCCTCGGACGGCGCTGCTCGCTCTCCTTCATGACCAGGAGGATCCGCGCATACCGCGAGTCCTCCGCCCGCCGGCTCGCCCGGATCGTGAGCGCCCCCTCGCCGTTCACGGCGCCGGAGATCACCTCCGACCCCGGCGTCTTCGCGAGCAGAAACGGCTCCCCGGTCAGGTACGACTCGTCCATCGTGCTCCGCCCCTCGATCACCACGCCGTCCACCGGCGCGGACTCGTGCGGAGCGATCACGATCTCGTCCCCCGGCTCCACCTCCGCCAGCGCCACATCCGTCACCACCCCCGCCCGCCTCCGGTGCGCCGCCGCTGGCAGACGGCTCGCCAGCGCCCGCAGCGCCGACGACGCCCGGTCCACCGCGAACGCCTCCAGCGCCGCACCGCCGGACAGCATCAGCACCACCACCGCCCCCGCCAGCCGCTCGTCGAGGAAAACCGACGTCACGATCGAAATCCCCGCCAGCAGGTCGCTCCCGAACTCGCGCTTCGCCAGCTTCACCAGCAGATCCCACAGCAGCGGCACCCCCGCCGCGAACACGAACCAGAGCGCCCCGTCCTGCGCCGCCGCCGGCGCCCCCACCCCGAACCGAAGCGCGAGGTGCACGCCGATCCCCGCGAGCGCCGCCCCCGCAATCCAGACTTCCTTCGAGCGCAGGATCCCCCGCCCCCCGGATGCTTCGCTCATCCGCCGATCCTCCCCCTCACCCCCAGGCGGGTTCTCATCCCTGCATTCTACCCCCGCGGTTTCCCCCCCGTCCCGACCCGCCGCCCCCCTACAATGCGGCACCCCGTTCTCCGAGACCCCCCATGCGCCTCGCACCCGTCCTCGCCCTCGCCGCCCTCCCCTTCCTCCTCGCCCCCCACGCCTCCTCCGAGGACGACCCCCGACGCCGCCCCGATCTCCTCGCCGCGATCAAGCGCGTCGACGGGACCACCCTCCGCGACAACGTCATGTGGGTCGCCAGCCAGGAAAATGAGGGGAGGGAGACGGGAAGCGTCGGGGCCGACCGGGCGGCGCACTACATCGCGGCGTGGTACGAGAAATGCCGGCTCGAGCCGAAAGGGACGGACGGGTTTTTCCAGCCGTTCGGGACGATCGGGAAGAAGGGGGAACTGAAGGACTCGAACTGGGTCAAGGCCGGCAAAGGCCCGAAGATGTCCACGCTCGAGTACGGGACGCAGCTCCGGCACGCGAAGTTCAGCGGGTCCTCGCTCGCTGAGGGGGATCTCGTCTTCGTCGGCTTCGGGATCCAGGCGAAAGAGCTGGGGTACGACGACTACGCCGGCCAGAAGGTGGCCGGGAAAATCGTGCTCGCGTTCGACCACGAACCCCAGGAGATGAACGAGGCCAGCGCGTTCGACGGGACGAAGCCGACGAAGTACTCGGACATCCGCGTCAAGGCCGAGACCGCCGCGGCGCAGGGGGCGCGCGCGCTGATCGTCATGCGGGACGCGATGAACCACCCCGAGGTCAAGGGCGGGTTCCCGGAGGACGACGAACTCGGGTGGCCCTCGGAGGTCCCCGACGCGCTCCCGATCCCGGTGACCTACATCTCCGACGAAGGCGCCGCCCTCCTCGCCGTCGCCGCCGGCCGCAAGGACTGGACGCCGCTTCAGAAGAAAATCGACGAGACCGGCAAGCCCTCCAGCCTCGTCACGACCTGCCCCTGCACGGTCCGCGTGACGGCCGCGGCGCCGATCCTGGGCGGGCAGAAGAACATCATCGCGATGAAGCCGGGGACCGATCCGGTGCTGAAGGACGAGTACGTCATCCTCTCCGCGCACTACGACCACGTCGGCCGCGGGAACGCGCAGAACTCCAAGGGGAAGGTCGGCCAGGTCCACGCCGGGGCGGACGACAACGGAAGCGGGACGGCGGGGCTGATGGAGCTCGCCTGGGCGCTGGAGCCGCTGAAGACGAAGCGGAGCATCCTGCTGATCAATTTCGACGCGGAGGAGGCGGGGCTGATCGGCTCGAAGCACTTCGCGGGGAGCCCGACGGTCCCGATCGACAAGATCGTCACGATCCTGAACATGGACATGATCAGCCGCAACAAGGCGACGGCGATCCTGGTCGGCGGGATCGGGCGGAACAAACGCCTCGACCGGGTGCTGAAAGACGTGAGCGGCCGGTACGGGCTGGAAATGGTCTCCGACGGGATGGACCAGTACCTGCAGCGCAGCGACCAGTGGGCGCTGATGGAAAAGGGGGTCCCCGGGATCTTCTTCTTCGGCGGGATGCACGGCGACTACCACTCGGAGAAGGACACGCCGGACAAATGCAACGTGATGAAGATGAAGCTGATCACGCTGGTCTGCCTGGTCTTCCTGGACGAGGTCGCCAACGGGCCGAACCCGCGGGAGTAGCCCCGCCGGGGTTACCTGCCCGGTTTCCGCTGCATCCAGAGGGCGCCGGGATCCTCCGCGGAGTCGGTGGTGACCCGGTGAGAGTCCCCCCGCTGCCGGAACATCAGGATCCCGTCGTCGCCGTCGTCATCGCTCTTCTTCCGCTCCAGCCCGGCCCCCGCCTCCGGGCACAGATGGGCGGCGCGCCCGTCCGCAGGACGCCCCGCCTCGCGACGGACCCTGCGGCGCAGCGAATCCACCGAGTACCAGTCGCCCGTGGAGAGCCGGAAGATCACCCGCTCCCGGTCGCTCTCTGCGTCGCCGACGGCGATCACCCAGACCTCGTGGGTGTCCAGATCGTCGTCCTCCAGCTTCTCGGCCCCCAGATCCAGCAGCAGCGTCTTCTTCCCCGTCGCAATCTCGCAGGACCAGATCCGGTGAACGCTTCCGAGCCTCGCCGTGTCATCGACGACATACAGCGAGGCGCCGTCGTTCGACCACAGCACCCGCTCCACGTCGGCATCCCATGCGATTTCCAGCGGGTCACCCCCCGTCGCCAGCCGGGGAAAATCGGTCCAGCGGATCCCGGCTCCCCCCTGCCACGCGATCCTGCCGATCCAGGTTTCGTCCGTTTCCGCGAAGAAGCGCCGCCGGGCTTCGCTCTGATAGCTCGCCACATACCAGATCACGGCGCCGGCCGCAGAGGCGATGAATACGAAGACGGCGATCATCCGGAGCAGGTCGCGGGGGCGGGAGGCCATGCGTGCATTCTGCCGCAATCCCGCCCGAAGTTCGCGGGAAGACCCGACCTCCCCTGCGCGTAGAATGGAACGATCCCGTGAAAACATTCCTCGCACTCCTCGCCCTTTTCGCAGCCCTCCCCCGCGCCGCCGTCGCGCAGTCGGGGGAACCGTCGAAGGCGGAGACGAAGGTGATCGCCCCGCGGTCCGGGCCGGAGAAGGACGCGGCGCTGAAGAAGTACGGCGGGACGAAGGCGACCGAGGAGGCGGTGGCGAACGGCGTCGACTGGCTGGTGCGTCATGCGGAGCCGGGAGGGGGATGGAAGGCCGACACGTACCCGGCGCGCTGCAAGGGCGAGACCCCCTGCACAGGAATCGGCGGGGGCCATCACGGCGAACCCGTCCCTCACTCCTACAACGACGCGCAGACCGCGCTCTGCTGCATGGCGCTCCTCGGACACGGAATCATTCCCGACCCCGAGGGATCGGAGACCCAGCAGACACTCGACCGCGCGCTCCTCAACCTCCGGAATCCGCACTCCGCCTGGGGGCTCGCCCTCGCCTGCGAAGCGCTCTCCGAGGCCGAGGTCGCGGAAGGGAAAGACCGCTGGGGTCCGACCGCGAAACGGCTCGCGGAGAAACTGCTCTCCATGAAAGGTGAGGACGGCGCGTGGGCCTACGCCGGCGCCTTCCGCGGCGGCGGCGATGTCCCGTACTCCGCCTTCGTCGTCCAGGGCCTCGTCGCCGCGCGCGACGTCGGGGTCGAATTCCCCGCCGACCTCGCGTCCGGCGTCGATCGCTACCTCTCGTCCCTCGAGGAACACAAGGGGCGGCTCGCCTATCTCAAAAACGGGCGGAATTTCGGCTACACCCCGACCCGCACGAACGCCCACAGCGGCGCCGCCATGCGGGAACTCCTCCAGGCCGGCACCGACACGGCACGGCACAAACTCCACCTGGGGTGCGTCGCGGGCGACATCCCCGTCTGGAAGCTCGAGTGGAAGGAGATCAAGGGGCAGAAATTCCAGGTCGGCAACCTGAGCCTCTACCAGTGGTACTACGGGACGATCGCGTCCTTCCAGGCCGGCGGCTCGCTCTGGACGTCGTACTTCGGCGCGGTGAAAAAGGAACTGCTCGCGCACCAGCGGAAAGACGGATGCGCAAAGGGCTCCTGGAACAACGAGGGGACGTACGAGATCGACGTCGGCGGCCGCGTCTTCTCCACGTCGCTGGCGATCCTGATGCTGGAACAGCCGTACCGCCACCGGAAGCTGAAAAAGTAGGGCTCTACTTCCCCTCGGCCTTCCGCTTCTTCCACCACTCCCGCGCATCCCGCTCCTTCGCGGCCGGCGCATCCCACCGGAACCCGCCCATCTCCTCCATCGCCCGGACCGCCTCGCGCCGCACATCGGGGTCGGGATCCTCGAGGAGCGCGCCGATCCGGTCGATCTGATGGGCGGCCCGCCGTTTCACCAGGAGCGAAATCCCCGTGATCCGGGTCGCCGCCTCGTTCGCCCCGAGCATCTCGAGAATCTCCTTCTCGTCCATCACCAGCTTGAGCTCGTCGAGCGCCATCCCGGCGTGCAGGCGGACCATCGGGTCTGCGTCACCGAGAAGCTTCCGGATGTCCGGGCCCGCCTCCTTCACCCCGTGATGCGAGAGCGACAGCGCCGCCCCCCCGCGGATGTACGGATCCTCGTCCGCCATCGCCGCCGTCAGCGCCGCGCGGTTCTCCGCGCTCCCGTGGTAATAGAGCAGCCGCGCGGCGATCCGCCGCACCCCGAGATCCCCGTCCTGCAGCAGCACCTCCAGCACCCGGCACATCGCGGGCTTCCCTCCCTCGTAGCTCCCCAGCACGTACGGCGTCGTCACACCGTCCGTCTCCGGGAGCCGCTCCGGGGCGTCCTGCGCCGGCGCCAGGAACTCCTCGTCCTTCAGCGATCGCAGCAGCCCCTCCGTCGCCCCCCTCAACGCCTCCCCCTCCCCCGCCGCCTCCATCGCCCGCTCGTCCCGCTTCAGCGTCGCCGCCACCCCGCGCAGCCGCTTCCGCAGCAGGACCAGCGACGCACGGACCTCGGCGTCCGGGGAGGTTTCGGGAAGCGCCGCGATGACGCCCTCCGGGTCCTTCTCACCCCACGCGAGGATCGTCCGGCGCGCCTCCTCGCGCGCGGCGGGATCGTCGTCCCCGAGCTGTTCCACCGCCGAGGCGACATCCTCCGCGGACGGTCCCGCGACGGCGGCAAGGGCGAGCAGAAGCGGGAGCAGGGCGAGTTTCACGGGATTCCTCCGGGTTCGGTTGAATGCGCTATGATGTCAGGAACTGCCGCTTCCGGAAAGCGGCCGCGAACCTGGAGAGACGCCGATGAAGATGCCGCCCGCCCTGCTGGCCGTCCTCGCGCTCGGCGCCGCGCTCTGCGTCGCGGGCGATCCTCCACCGAACAGGGAGAACCCCGTGCCCCCCGCCACGACCGAGACGTCCGCGATTCCGCCGATCGACGCCGAGGCTCCCGCGAAGGTCTCGACCGCCACGTTCGCCGTCGGCTGATTCTGGGGTCCGGACGCCCAGTTCGGGGCGCTCAAGGGCGTGATCCGCACGCGGGTCGGCTATGCGGGCGGCACGAAGAAGAACCCGACGTACCGGGACATGGGGGACCAGACCGAGTGTTTCCAGGTCGACTTCGACCCCGCGGTGATTGCGTTCGAGGACCTGGTGCAGATCTTCTGGAAGGCGCACAACCCCTGCGGCGGCGGCGGAAGCCGGCAGTACATGTCGATCCTGTTCTACGGGGACGACGGGCAGCAGAAGATCGCGGAGGACACGAAGGCCGCCGTCGAGCAGGAGACGGGGAGCAGGGTCCGGACCGCGCTTCTCCCCCTCGGCACCTTCACCCTCGCCGAGGACTACCACCAGAAATACCGCCTCCGCCACGAGAAGGCGCTGATGGCGGAATTCCGGGCGATCTACCCGAACGACGCGGACTTCGTGAACTCCACCGCCGCCGCCCGGGTCAACGCCTGGCTGTCCGGCGAGGGGACGAAGGAACAGATGGAGGAGGAGATCGGACGCCTCGGGCTCTCCGCCGCGGCCGTGAAGGCGCTTCGCGCGAGCGTGCAGCACCTCCCCTCCCGCTCCCGCTGAGCCGAGGGGTCCCTCACCGGCTCCCGGGGGGGAGGAGCAGGTCGAGTTCCGTGCGCGCGGCGCCGACGGCGACGTCCTGGGCCGCGAGGACCTCGTCGTACCGGCTCACGACGGCCACGGGGTTCCCCGTCTCCGCTTTCTCCACCACGCTCCGCATCGCGGTCCTGAGCGCCGAGACGGCGTCGAGCCAGAGGCGGTAGGCGCGATCGACCTCCTCCTCGGAGCCGGGCGCGGCGGTGGGCAGCCCGCGCGCCCGGTCGATGGCATCCGACCATCCCAGCCAGGCGGCGCGGACCTTCGCGCCGTCGTCCGGTGACGCGATCCACGACTTGAGGGCCGCGACGAGCAGGACGCGCCCCTGGTCGACCTCCTGCAGGGCGGCCAGCCGGGTCCTGGATCCGGTGGAGGGAATCCGCGCGGGCGGCAGCGGCGTCCCGGAACTGTCCACGACGTCCCCGACGATCGGCGCGGGGGGCGCGGGCGGCGGAGTGACCACGCGCGACCGCTTCCACCCCACCACCAGCACCAGCACGATCCCCAGGGCCAGGACGGCGCCCCCGCCGAGGAGCAGGGGAAGCGGAATGAAGACCCCGGGGCCCTCGCGAGGGGCCGGACGGGACGGGTCCGG
>JABWAY010000491.1 GCA_013360825.1 Candidatus Brocadiia bacterium
CACCTCGAGCCGGCTCGCCGCCGCGAGCGGACGCCCCTCGAGGAGCACCGCGCCGGCGCGGACCGGGAGCAGGCCGAGCAGCACGCGCAGAAGCGTCGTCTTCCCCGCGCCATTCGGGCCGATCAGCGCCGTGAGCGTGCCGGAGGGGAGGGAAAGGGAAGCGCCGTCGAGGACGGGGGCGCCGCCGTACCCGGCTGAGACGTCGCGGGCTTCCAGGATCACCGCAGCCCCTCCGCGAGGGAGCGGAGGGCGAGGGGGATCCGGGCGCCGGGGGCGAGCAGGTAGTCCTGGGAAAGGACGCGGACGCGGCCGGAGGTCACGGCCGGGATTTCCCCGAGCCGGGCCCAGACCGCCCGCGCCTCGGCATCGGTCGGCGGCTGCACGCTGTTGAGCTCGAGGATGACATCCGGGGCGCGCCGGAGAAAGGCTTCCGCCGACACGGTCGCGAACTCGCGCTCGAGGTCTCCGAAGACGTTGTCGCCGCCGACCAGGGCGGCGAGTTCCGATACGAACGACTTCGGTCCCGCGACGTAGATCGCCTCGGCCTTCCCGGCCTCCCGTCCGACGACGAGCGCGACGCGGACGCGCGGCGCCCCGGTCCAGCGCGCCTCCTCCGCGCGCAGCCCGTCCTCCAGTCTCCGCCGCGCGGCCGCCGCGGCGGACGGCTCGCCGGTCGCCTTGCCGAGACGGTCGTACTGGTCCAGGGCGTCGGCGAGGGAGAGGATCCGCACGGTGCAGAGGGGAAGTCCCGAGGCCCGCAGCATTTCCATCGCCTTCGGGTGGCTCTCCGCCTCCACGACCAGGTCCGGGTTGAGCGCCAGGATCCGCTCCAGGTTCGGGTCCGCGAATCCCCCCACGATCGCCCGCGTCCGCGCCTCCGCCGGCCACAGGCAGTACGTCGTCACTCCCACCACGCGGTCGCCGAGCCCTATGTCGAACAGGATCTCCGTCGCGCTCGGCACCAGCGAGACGATCCGCCGCGGGGACGACGGCGCCGGAACCTCCCGGCGGCCGCGGGGGGCCAGGAGCGTCGCGGCGAGCGCGGCGAGGACCAGGACGACGAGGAGGAGGCGGGTGGACATGGAGGGAGCGCATGGTACGGGCCCGGGGGTGCGGAGGGACAACAGGAAACAGGGAGGGGTCCGGAGAGGCTCGTCGGAACCTGGCCGAACTCAGGCGCGCGCTTCCACCAGAAACGCAGCCGTGTACGCCGACGTCCTGTATCCCGTCGGGCCGAGCACCGCGGTCTTCCGGAATCCTGCCGAGCGGAGTTTCGAGACCAGCTCCCGGCCCGGGAGCGCACCGGCGATTCAGGTGGACCAGGCGTCGAGCGAAGCGAGGGTGCGGGCGGGGATGTCGTCGGTGACCAGCAGGTCCGCGGAAACGAGCCGTCCGCCGGGGCGCAGCACGCGGCGGAGCTCGCGGAACGCCGCGTCCTTGTCGGGACAGAGGTTGAGGACGCCGTTGGAGAGGACGAGGTCGAAGGACGCGTCGGGAAAAGGGAGCTTCTCGGCGCGGGCCGTCAGGAAAGATGCGGTGGGGAAGCGCCGGGCGGCGCGGCGGGGGCGGGCGAGCATGGCGGGGGTCAGATCGACGCCGACCACCGAACCCCGCGGGCCGGCGAGCCGGGCCGCCACGAAGACGTCGAGACCGCAGCCGCAGCCGACGTCGAGGACGCGTTCGCCGGGGCGGATGCGGGCCGCGGGGAAAGGGTTGCCGACGCCGACGAACCGCGCGACGAGGTCGCGGGGGATCGACTCCAGCCAGGCCGGGCGATACCCGAGGCGCCGGGCGCTTCGGCGTCCGACCGGGTAGGAGAAATGTCCGCGGGGGTCGGCTGCGACGTCGGTGTAGCGGGCGCGGATCGCACGACGGAGCGAGTCCGCAGAGGGGGTCCCCTTTTCCGCGCAGCGCCCCGGTTCCGGCCGTCGGCTCATCCTCCCGCCTCCCGCCCCGCGACCGCCTCCAGCTTCCGCGCCAGCTCGCCGGAGACCGCGCCGGACCAG
>JABWAY010000492.1 GCA_013360825.1 Candidatus Brocadiia bacterium
CCTGCTCACCAACGACGACGGCATCCACGCCCCGGGGATGGCCGCGCTCCGAAGCGCCTTCCGCGGGCGCGACCGCTTCGTGGTCGCCGCTCCCGCCGGCCAGCGTTCCGCCGTCGGCCACTCGATCACGATCCACCACCCGATCCCCTGCGACCGGGTCCGCCTCGCCGACGGCGGGAGCGGCTGGGCGGTGGACGGCACCCCGGCCGACTCCGTCAAGCTCGCGCTCGCCGAGCTGATCCGCCCCTCCCCGCGCTTCGTCCTCTCCGGGATCAACTTCGGCGCGAACCTCGCCACCAACGTCTTCTACAGCGGCACCGTCGCCGCCGCCATGGAGGGGGCGTTCCTCGGGCTCCCCGCCTTCGCGCTCTCCCTCTGCACGCGCGTCAACCCGCGCTGGGCCGACGCCGCGGTCATCGCCCGCCGCGTCGTCGAGGAGTTCACGCCGTTCATCGAGGGCACCCCCGTCTGCCTCAACGTCAACATCCCCAACCTCCCCGCGCGATCGATCCGCGGCGTCCGCTTCACCCACCAGGCCCGCTCCCCCTGGGCCGACGAGTTCCACCGCCGCGAGGATCCCCGCGGCCGGCTCTACTTCTGGATGGACGGCGACCGGACGCTGTCGAAGCGGAGCGGCGCCGCGCCGGTCGAGATGACCGACGTCGAGGCCGTGGACCAGGGGTACGTCTCGATCACGCCCCTGCGGCTGACGATGACCTGCGAGGAAACCTTCGCCCGGCTTCACCCGGAACGGAACCCCCGGACGACGCCCCCCGGGAATGGGCGGAAGCCCCGCCACCGGTAGCGCGCGACCGCGCCCCGCTTTTCCTTCCTCCCCCGCGGACTTTCGTTTGTAGTCGCTCCCTCCTATGCGCTCTCCCCAGCTCCGCCGCCGGTCCCGCGCCCACCTCTGGCAGCCGTTCACCCAGATGCAGGACTGGGAGAAGGAGGACTTTCCCGTCATCGCGTCCGCGCGCGGCACCACCCTCGTGGACGTCGACGGCCGGCGGTACATCGACGGGAACGCGTCGCTCTGGTGCAACCTGCACGGCCACCGGCATCCGGTCCTCGACGCCGCCGTCCGGGCCCAGCTCGGCCGCGCCGCCCACACGACCCTGCTCGGCCTCTCACACCCCGCCGCCATCGACCTGGCGGAACGCCTCGCCGCCATCGCCCCCCGCGGGCTGACCCGTGTCTTCCTGAGCGATTCGGGAAGCGAGGCGCTGGAGGTGGCGCTGAAGATGGCGTTCCAGTACTGGGCGCAGGTTGCGCCCCGCCAGAAACGGCGGACATTCCTGACGTTCAGCGGGGCGTACCACGGCGACACGCTCGGCGCGGTCAGCGCGGGCGCGATCTCCCTGTTTCACGGCCTGTTCCGCCCGCTTCTTTTCGAGACCTTCCAGGCCCCCTGCCCTTACCGGACCGACGACCCGGAGGGGGCCGCCCGCGCCTCGCTCGAAGGCCTGAAATCCCTGCTGCGCCGGCACGGGCGGCGGACCTGCGCGGTCGTGCTGGAACCGGTCGTGCAGGGCGCGGCGGGGATCCTCCCGCAGCCGCCGGGGTTCGTGCGGGCGGTGCGCGACCTCTGCTCCGAGGCGGGGACGCTCCTGATCGCGGACGAGGTCGCGGTCGGGTTCGGGAGGACGGGACGGATGTTCGCGTGCGGGCACGACGCGGTGACGCCGGACCTCCTGGCGCTGGGCAAGGGGATCACGTCGGGGATGCTCCCGCTCTCGGCGACGCTCGCGACCGACCGGATCTACGGGGCCTTCCTGGCGCCGTGGCACCGGATGCGCCACTTCTTCCACGGGCACACCTACTCCGGCAATCCGCTCGCCTGCGCCGCCGCGCTCGCGACGCTCGACGTCTTCCGCACGGAACGCACGCTGGAGACGCTGCCGCCGAAGGTCGCGCTGTTCGAGCGCCGGATGGCGGCGCTGCGCGCGCACCCCCATGTCGGGGACGTGCGGTCCCGCGGGCTGATGGGCGCCGTCGAGGTCGTC
>JABWAY010000493.1 GCA_013360825.1 Candidatus Brocadiia bacterium
AGACCGCCAGCCGCGCCGCGCACATCGGGGCATGCCGGTTCTCCCGCCGCGCCAGCGCCTCCGCCGCCCGCAGCCGCACCCCCGGCCACCCGTCCTCCTCCGCGATCGCGAACAGGTCGAGGTCCGCGAGCGGGCTCGGCACGACCTCCAGCATCTCCACCGCCGCCATCCGGTCCCGCTCGTCCCGCGACTGGTACCGCGCCCGCGCCGCCTCCATCCCCCGCCGGACCTCCGCGTCGAGCTGCTCCGCGAGCCCGTCGCGCGGAAGCGCCTTCAAAGGGGCGGGGAGATTGGCTTCGGCGTACGCCGCGAGGGCGGTGAGGAGCAGGGCGGCCAGTGTTCGCATGGACGGAGAGAACGCAATCGCTGTGCCCCCGTCCCGCAATCGCGCTGAACCCGTTGCGCCGCTTGGAGTTGTCGTGAGTGCGCGCCGATCCGGACGCCGGGAGCGGGGAGAAGATTGCTTTACGCGACCGTCACGCCGCTTTGCAGAGGGGCCCTTCCCCTCCCCTCCGGCCCGCTCCCCGCCTACAATTCCCGGATGCCCTCCGCGCCCGACTCCGAATTCGGCGTCCCGTTCCCCGGCCGCATCGCCCCGCGCGAGCAGTGGACGAGCACCGGCCTCCGCCACCCGGGCGGGACGTTCGACTGGGATGCGACCTTCGGCCGGTCGGCCCCGCGGATCGTGGACCTCGGCTGCGGGAACGGCCGCTACCTGATCGGCTCCGCCCTCGCCCGCCCCGGCCACGACCACCTGGGGATCGACCTCGTCCAGGTCGCGATCGACCACGCCGCCCGCCGCGCCAACCGGCGCGCCCTCCCCAACATCCGGTTCGTCACCGGCGACGCCGCCGACTGGATCCACACCCGCCTGGCCCCGGCGTCCCTCGACGAGCTGCACATCTACCACCCGCAGCCGTACTACGAGGACGACGAGGCCTCCCGGCGCCTCCTCACGCCGGAATTCCTCGAGCGCGCCTGGATCGTCGTCCGCCCCCGCGCCCTCCTCGTCCTCCAGTCCGACAACCGCGCGTACTGGCGCTACCTCCGCGACGCCGCCGGGAAATACTTCGAGATCCGGACCGTCCCCGGCCCGTGGCCCGACGCCCCGCGCGGACGCACCCGCCGCGAGATCCAGGCCCGGCAGCGCGGACTGGTCGTCTGGAGAATGGAAGCGACGCGGCGCGACGTCCCGCAGGACCGCGAGATCCGGCCGCCGGACTTCGACGCGAACCGCCCCGGCTTCCGGAGGAAACAGGGGCGGCGCTGAGGGGCTCAGTCCTTTTTTTTCGGCGCCGATCCGAACTCGAGCTTGAACTGGTCGTCGTACGCGAGCATCCCCTCGCGGAGGTATTCCGACCGCAGCTTCGAGATCTGCTCCGGCGTCATCGAGCGCTCCAGCTCGCTGTACGTCTTCAGCCGCTGGGTGTGGATCTCATGACAGAGCTTCGAGAGAAACTTGTCGGGCCCCAGGGTCTCCTCCAGCGACGTCTCGGAGTGGATCTTGAGCTGCTCCGAGATCGGCAGCTTCCCGAACTCCTTCATGTCCTCCCCGATCGGCCCCATCATCTTCATGATCAGGTCCTTCGCCGGCTTCCCCGCATCCTCCGCGCTTGCCCCGGGCATGTTCTCCGCATAGAACCTCCCGAGCGCTTCGTCCATCCGCCGGAGTTCATCGTCGAGCGCGAGCTTGAGCGCCGCCGCCTGTCCGCCCTCCAGCCCGAGATCCGCCACCACGTCCTCGGGGATCTCCCGGCCGTAGATCAGCGCCTTGGCATGCTTGGCGAGGATGTCCTCCAGCGACTTGATCCCCTGATCCGGCTTCCCCGCGTTCTCCTTCGCGACCGCCAGCTCCTTCTCCAGCCGCGCGATCTGCTTTTCCAGCGCCGCCCGGTCCTTCTTCCCCGCCGCCTCGCGATCCGCGAGCGCCTTCTCCAGCTCCGCGACCCGCCCGGTCGCCGCCCCGCCCGCCTCAGGCGCCTCGGCGCCG
>JABWAY010000120.1 GCA_013360825.1 Candidatus Brocadiia bacterium
GCGGGCCTCGGCGTACGCCAGCAGCCGCACCTCGAACGGCCCGCGGCTCCACTCCTTCGCGCGGTTCTGCGACACGACGAGCGCGCCGCAGTTGCCGTCGGCCGGCCGCGTCTGCGTTCCCGGAGTCACCGATCCCCCGTCGACCGCCGGACGCAGCTTCGCCAGCCCCTCCGCCGTCGTCGGCGGGATCCCCTCGTCCCCCGCCAGCGTCGCCACCACCTTCCGCCCCGATTCGTCCTTCACCTCGAACGGAAGCGCCATGTACCGCTTCAGGAACGCGGAGTCGTTTGCGAGCGCGTCGGCGTACTGGCGGTGCCGCAGCGCGGCGAGCGCGTCCTGTTCTTCCCGCCGATACCCTGCTTCCTTCGCCAGCCTCTCCGCCGTGTCGAGCATGGAGTTCATCGCGAAGGGGTCGCGGCTGAAGTTATCCCAGACCCAGTCCTCGGCGTCGCCCCTGCCGCCGGGGCCGCCGGGGTTCGGGTAGTAGATGTGCATGCCGTTGCTGGTGCGGTCGCATGCGACGGCGAGGACGGCGTTGCGGCCGCCGCACTCGACTTCGAGGGCGGCGTTGGCGAGGGTCCGCGCGCCCGTGGCGCACGCCTGGCTCACGACGGGGCCGGTGATCCCGCCCGCGCCGACGAGCGACGCCAGCCACGGCCCTCCATAGAACGAGGACTTCTGCGGCACCGTCATCCCGAGCGCCAGCCCGTCGAGCGACTTCGCGTCGAGTCCGCGCGCTTTCAGCGCCTGCGCCGCAACCTCCGCGGCAAACTTCACCGAATGCCGGTGCGCCAGGCTTCCCTGCCAGCGGCAGAACGGCGTGGACCAGTACGCCCCGTAGGGGATGCAGACTTTCTCGAACTTCATGAGTGTCCCTCTGTCAGCAGGTCATGGAAACGGCCGTCCGGTCGCGGCCCGCCGGGGCAGGTCGCCCGGCGGAACCTGGAGCGCGCGGTCACAGAACGCCTCCCGCGCGAAGAGCCTCGACGTCCGCCGGGGTTCGCCCCAGCTCCCCGAGAATCGCCGCCGTGTGCTCCCCCATCCGGGGCGGGAACGGGAGCCGGAGCCCGCGGCGCGCGAGAAACCCGGACACGAGCGGCGGCGGCGGCAGCTCGAGCTCTTTCCCCGTCTTCGTGTCGCGCGCCCGCAGCCGGTCCGCCACGCACGGGTCCGCCAGCACGTCCGTCAGCGTCGCCACTCGCGAGACCGGCACGCCCAGCTCCCGCAGCGCCGCCAGCACGCCCTCCGTCGTCAGCCGCTTCGTCGCTTCCGCCATCTCGCGGTGAATTCGATCCCCGGACGCCATCCTCCCGGCGTTCGTGCGGTACTCGTCCCGTGCGAGCGCCGCGAACGCCGCGTGCCCTGCCAGCTTGTCCCACTGCCGGTCGCTCCCGACGGCCACGTACGCAAACCCGTCCTTCGTCGGGTAGACCGACACCGGCCCGAAGAACGGATGCGTCGAGCCGCGCCGGCGCGTCACCGTGCCGAAGCTCGCGGCCATCCCGACGGGGAGGATCATCCATGCGAACGCGCTCCGCGCCATCGCCAGATCGATCCTCGAGCCGGTCCCGGTGCGCTCGCGCTGGAACAGCGCCTTCATCACGGCGCCATAGGCGTGTTCGCTCGTCCCCAGGTCCACCATCGGGAGACCGAAAACCTGAGGCGCTCCCCCGGCCTCGCCGGTCAGGTCCATCCACCCGAGGCGCGCCTGCAGCACCGGATCATAGGCCGTCTCGTCGCTCTCCGGGCCGAACCCCGTGATGCTCAGCCAGATGATCTCAGGACGGATCCTGCGAAGCGTCTCGTAGTCGACGCCGAGCCGCTCAAAGTTCTTCGGGCGCGTGTTTGCCGCGAAGACGTCGACGGGGAGGCGGCGGATCATCTCGTGGAGGAGTTCGCGTCCGCGCGGCTCGGCCAGGTTGAGCGTGACGGACTCCTTGCCGGCGTTGTAGGGGAGGAAATACGAGTTCATGCCGGGCTCGCCCAGCACGTTGTCACCGACGTTGCGGTTCGGGTCGGGCGCGAGGGGGTTCTCGAGGCGGACGACGCGCATCCCCTCGCCCGCGAGGCGGAACGTCAGGTACGGCAGCGTGAGCGCCTGCTCCATCGAGAGGACCGTGAGCCCCTCGAGCCCGTCGGCGGACGTGCGCTTCATGTCCCCGTCCCGGCCGGCTCGGCCGACAGGACGGAATCGAGGGCGTCCAGGAAGCGCCTGTTCTGAGCGCGCACACCGACGGTGACACGGATGGACTCGGGACGGTCGAAGAAAGCCGCCGGGCGGACCACCACGCCGCGGTCGAGGAGCTGCTCGTAGACTGTTTCGGGCGGACGGCCTGGCTGGAAGAGCACGAAGTTCGCCTGGCTGGGAACAGGTCCCAGCCCGCGCCGCGCCAGTTCCCGGAAGAGCCATGCCCGCTCCCGGATCACGAGGCGCCGCGACCGAGCCACATGCCCCAGGTCGTCCGCGGCGGCCGAAGCCCCCGCGATCGCCAGCGACCCCATCGCAAACGGTCCCCGCAGCCGCCGCAGATATCCCGCCACGTCCGCGGGCGCCAGCCCCCACCCCACCCGCAGCCCCGCCAGCCCCCAACTCTTCGACATGCTCCTCAACGCCAGCGCGGGCAGCCCCGCCCGCACGAAAACCCGCGCGTCGCTCGCCGCGGCGTCATCCACGAAATCCCGGTACGACTCGTCGAAAACCGCCAGCACGTGCCGGGGCAATCGCTCCATCAGCCGCGCCGCGCGGTCGGCCGTCAGCAGCGTCCCGGTCGGGTTCACCGGCGAACACAGGAAAACAAGGCGCGTTGAGGGCGTGACGGCGGCCAGGATCCCCTCCACGTCGTACTCGAACCGCGGGCCGGCGAGCGGCACCCGGACCGCGCGCGCCCCGCGTCGGGCGATCACGATCCCATACAGCGGAAACGTCGGCGGACACAGGATCGCTTCGTCCCCCGCCTCCAGAAACGCATCCCCGATCATCCCCAGCACGTCCGAAGCTCCCTGCCCGCACACGATCTGGTCGGCGCTGTACTCCCTGCCTTCAAGCTTCGCCAGCTTCTCGCGCAACCCCTCGTCGGATGCGGGCGGGTACAGGTGAAGGGTGCGCGCCGCGGTGCGGACGGCGGCGACTGCACGTCGGGACGGCCCCAGCGCGTTCTCATTCGACGAGAGCTTCACGACCTCCGCGATGCCGCTTCGACGGGCCGCGTCCTCCTGCGTCGTGCCCGACCGGTAATCGGGGACTGACTGGAGGTGAGGGCTCAGGCGAAGGAGATGAGGGGTCATGAGCTCCCGGGAGTCGATGAGGACCAGCCGGGACTGGAGGTGGATTCCCCGGCGACGGGCTCGCCCGCCGCCGCTCGGGGCGCAACCCGTGTGCCCCGCTTCCGCCGTGGCGGGGCTGTCGATGGAAATACAGCCCACCTCGCGTCAAATGTCGCTTCCTGTCGAAGCGGACCTTTGCGGCCGGGGGTTCCTCTACCCCGCCCGGGTTCCCGGGGCGTCAAAATCCGCAAATCAGGCGTAACTTCACGCAGTCGTCGACGCATGGCCCCCACTGCGCCTCAAGGCCTCCATTCCCCCTGGAAATTCGTGACGTCGCAAGCGCTCCACTCCCGCCCTGTCGCACGCGACCTCCGGATGACCTCAGACCCCGCACGGCGCATCCTGGAACCAGAAGTCCACGATGAAAGCCGCGCAGGCCCTCTTTCGCCCTGATCGTCATCCTGAAGAGGCTCGACGCCGCCGGACCTCACCGGGCGCAGAACGCCGCCCGATCCCCTCCTCCTCGGCGCCGGCAGTGACGCAACTCATCGGGCGTTCCCGGCGCCACGGGCCGGCCCCCAGCAGGTCGGGCCCGACCGACCGAAGGGCAGGACCTGTTCGTGACGGCGAGGCGAGGGCCCCCGTCCGCAGGCACGAAGTCCGCAAGCTGAAGCGGCCGGAGAGGCTCAGGAGCGGGCTTCCCAAACCCCGCCGCAAGGGGGTAGCGCGGGAATTGCGCGGCCATCGACCTGCCTCCGGCGGACAAGCCGGCGGGAGCGGGTGTGTGCCTGCACAGCGGGGGCAAGACGGATCGAACGGCGTGATCCGCCGGCGCGAGTTTCTCCCGCCCGACCGCGGGCTGTCCGGCAGGGAGGGAATCCTCGTCGTGAAGAACGATGGGGCCTGCGGGAAGCGAGTGAATCATCTGGCCCGACACCGCCGACCCGGCATCCGGCTTGCAGGAGGAAAGGCCGTGGAAACAGCACCCGCCGTCGAGCAGGCACGCGCGATCTTGGCAGCCGGCCTCGCTCCCGCCCTGAAGCGGACCGACGCACCCGCCTACGGGGTCTTCCCCGTTTATTCGCCGGTGGAGTTGTACCGCGCCGCCGGCCTCTTCCCGATCGGCCTCATGGGCGCCGGGGGTCAGATCGACATCGTCCACGCCGATGCCCGATTCCAGTCCTTCGTCTGCTCGATCGCGAAGTCGTCGCTGGAACTGGGGCTGCAGAAGCGGCTGGTGGGGATGGAGGGAGTGGCGTTTCACTCGATCTGCGATGTGGCTCGAAACCTGGCGAGCGTGTTCAAGCGCAACTTCCCGGGCATGCACATCGAGTACGTCCATCTCCCGCAGAACGCGGCGGGGCCGGAGACCGAAGACTACCTGGTTGCCGAATTCAGGCGCATTCTGGCCGGGCTGGAACGGAGGCTCGGGCACCGGGCCGATGATGCGGCGGTCGCCGCCGCCATCCGCGAGTACAACGAGCCCCGGCGCCTGATGCGGGAGCTCTACGCCATCCGGGCGAAGGAGCCGGAGAGGATTTCCTCGGCGGAGATGTTCCCCCTTGTCCGCGTGGGCACGATCCTGCCTCCGGACGAGCACGCGAGGATCCTCGAGTCCGCGAAAGCGGAGTTCCTCGCACGGAAGCATCGCAGGATGGACCGGGTCAAGGTGATCGTGGAGGGGGCCTTCTGCGAGCAGCCCCCGCTCGGGCTGATCGAAACGCTCGAAGGTGCCGGGTGCTACCTCGTCGACGACGATTTCTGCGCCGGTTGGCGCTGGTTCTCCACGGATGTCCCGGAGGGGCCGGATCCCGTCAGGCAGCTGGCGCGGGCATGGCTCGAACGCGGACGCGCGACCTCCACCCGCTACAACCCCGACAAGCCGCGGCACAAGGACCTCGTCCGGCGCGTCCGCGAGACCGGCGCCCAGGCCGTTCTCTTCATGCCGGCCAAGTTCTGCGAGCCGGCCCTGTTCGATTACGTCATCTTCCGCCGGGAGCTGGAGAAGGAGAACATCCCCCACCTCCTCATCGAGTTCGAGGAGAAGATGTGGACCTTCGAGCGCACGCGCGGAGAAGTCGAGACCTTCGTCGAATCCCTCCTTTTCGATTAACGAGGCCCCATGGCCGAATACGGAACAGCGGTGCACGAAGCTTCACGCAAGGCCATGAGCGCCTGGTACGACCGGCTGGCGCTCGCGGCCAGGACCGGGGCGCCCTCCGCCTACCTCATGATCTCGGGAAACTGCGTCGAGATCCTCCGCTCCTTCGACATCGAGCCTGCGTTCCCCGAGGTGAATGCGCTCCAGCTCGCCATCCGCAAACAATCGCTTCCGCTCATCCTCAAGGCCGAGGAAATCGGCTATTCGAGCGACAACTGCGCGTACGTGAAGGCGGACGCCGGGTTCACGTTTGGTGAGGGCGCCCCCGGCGCCGGGAAGATCCCGAAGCCGACGTTCATCGTCTGCAACTTCGTCGGCTGCCACGTGTACATCAAGTGGTTCGAGCACTGCTCGGAGTTCCTCGACGTCCCGCTGACGATGCTGGACATCCCGTTCCTGCGCAGCGACCGGCCTTCGGACGAGGACATCCATTACGTCGTTGCGCAGCTCAAGAACCTCATCGCCTCGTGTGAGAAAGCGACGGGCAAGGCATTCGACATCGACCGCCTCCGCGAGATCTGCGCCCTGTCGGCAAAAGCCGAGGCGGGCTGGCAGCGCTGCAAGGACCTCTGCAAGAACTCTCCCTCCCCGATGGACGCCTACTTCGACGCCATCAACCTCATGGGCCCCATCAACGTCCTTCGCGGCACGCAGGACGCCGTCGATTTCTTCGACGTCGCGGTGAGGGAATACGAGGCGCTCGTGAAGGCCAAGAAGGGACCGATCCCGCAGGAGAAGTTCCGCATCGTCGTCGAGGGCCCTCCCCCGTACCCGTTCTACCGCCAGTTCCGCGACCTCTTCGCCGCCTGGGGAGCCGTCGCCGTCCAGTCCACCTACTCCACGGTCGGCGGAATCTGGGAATTCGGGTTTCGGCACGACCCGAAGCGGCCGCTGGAGAGCATCGCCGAGCAGATGCTGATGGAGAACCTCTGCAACCGGTCTCTCCTCGAGCGCTACAAGCAGATCCGCAGGTACGTCGAGGACTGGAGGGCCGACGCCCTGGTGATTCATTCCGTGAAGAGTTGCCGCCTGTTCTCGGCGGGACAGGGAGACATGCGCGACTACTTCGCCAACGAACTCGGCGTGCCGACCCTTCTCGTGGAATCCGATCTCGAGGACCCGCGCTACTACGCGCAGGCCATGATGAAGAACCGCATCGACGCGTTCTTCGAATCGCTGGAACACCGCAAGCTCTTGAAGAAACCGCAGGGTCGGACGACGGCGTGACGATCGGGACCCGGAAACAGGAGACGGAACGATGATCTACGGAGCAGGCGTCGACGTCGGGTCCACGCAGACCAAGGCGGTCATCCTCAGCTCGGGCCGGGAGATCGTCTCGCGCGCCCTGGCCATGACCGGCGCCAACGTGACGAAGGCCGCCGAGAGGACCTTCAGCGAGGCCCTGGCCGCCTCCGGCCTCCCGCGCGAGAAGATCGGTTACATCATCGGCACCGGCTACGGCCGCTACAAGGTCACCTTCGGCGACTCCCAGGTCACCGAAATCTCCTGCCACGCCCGCGGCGCCCATTTCATGTTCCCCAACACCCGCACCGTCATCGACATCGGAGGCCAGGACACCAAGGCCATCCGCGTCGGCACCAACGGCGAAGTCGTCGACTTCGCCATGAACGACAAGTGCGCGGCCGGCACCGGCCGCTTCCTGTCCGCCTCCGCGGAAGTCCTCGATCTCCCCCTGGAGAAGATCGGCGCCCTGTCGCTCGAGGGCAAGGAACCGGTCCGCCTCTCCACCGTGTGCACCGTCTTCGTCGAGTCCGACATCATGTCCTACCTTGCCCAGGGCAAGAAGACCCCCGACATCCTCGCGGGAGTCCATCGCGCCATCGCGGCGCGCACCATCTCCCTCCTCCAGCGCATCGGCCTCAGCCCCGAATACACCATGACCGGCGGCGTCGCACGCAACATCGGCATGGTCAACTGCCTCGAGGAGAAGCTCAAGACCCAGCTCAACGTCAGCGCCGACTCCCACTTCATGGGCGCCATCGGCGCCGCCCTGTTCGCGCTCGAACGCGCCGAACTCGCTTCGCGCGGCAAACGCGAGGAGGCGGTGATCGGCGGATGGGAGGACGGACTTCAGGAGACGAAACAATGATCAGCGCGGGAATCGACCTGGGAAGCGGCTTTTCGAAGGCGCTTATCTACCGGGATGACGGGCAGGTGCTGGCGCGGGCGATCGCGAAGACGAAGGCGGACTTCGACACGGGAGCGCGCGAGGTGCTGGACGACGCACTGGCGCAGGCGGGGCTGTCGCAGTCGGACATCGCGTACGTCTGCACGACGGGGCTCGGCCGGTATGCGGTCACGTTCCGCGACATCCAGGTGACGGAGATCACGGCGGCGGCGCGCGGGGCCTGGACGCTGTTCAACCAGGCCCAGTTCGTCCTCGACCTGGGGGCGCAGAGCACGCGGGCGATCCGCCTGCGCGACAACGGGAAGGTGAAGGAGTTCCAGACCAACGAGAAATGCGCGGCGGGCGGCGGAGCGTTCCTGGTGCGGGCCGCGAAGTATCTGGAGGTGCCGCTGGACTCGCTGGGCAAGCTGTCGTCGGACGCGAAGGCTTCGCAGCCGATTTCGAGCGTCTGCGCGGTGCTGGCCGAGACCGAGATCATCAACCACGTCTCCGAGAACATCCCGATCGGCGACATTGCGCGCGGCATGCACGAGTCGATGGCGGAGCGCGCCATGGGTCTCCTCAAGAAGGTCGGTCTGAACGGCCCCCTGTGCCTCGTCGGCGGGGTCGCTCTCCAGTCCGGCTTCGTCGAGGCGTGCCGCAAGAAGTTCGGTGTGGAACTCCTCATCCCCCAGCATTCCCAGTACGCGGCCGCGCTCGGCGCGGCGGTTCTGGGAATGCAGCGGGCGAAGAAGCGGCTCGCGGACGCGGCGGCGAGCTGACCCGGATTGCTGGCGAAATGAAGGCCGCTCGCACGGCGCTCGCGTCTCCTCCGCGATGGAAACCCGCATTCACGCGGAGGAGAAACGCTGGGCGGTTCGAAACGACGGCGTGAGCTCCGGCTTGAGGGCGAAACGAAGCCGGTCGACCTGCGGTTCAGGCGTCCCAGCGAGTCATCGGGCGGCGTGGCGGTGCTCCGGCGTGAGGCCGATGATTGCCCGTGACGGACGAAGCGGATGGCGGCGTGCATCGCGGCTCAGGACGAAGCAGCGGTCCGTCCTCCGCAATGGCATGAGTGATCCGGGCCGTCGTCGTCGGTGAAGCGTTCGCGAAGCGCCGGCCCCGCCCGCCTGCCCCGACCCGCCCCGGGGAGCGTCGGGGGCAGGTCCGGGGCGATTCTCCCGCGGCTGGCGGCGCCGGCGTGACGCTGCCGTGGAGGGGATCGAAGTTCTCGCCGGCGGACAGGAAGGTGCGGTGGAGGTCGAGGAGGAGGCGGTCGGCTTCGCGGAGACGCCTGGAGGCGACCTTGGTCTCGAAGGGGGCGCGTCCCATTGAGATATCATGTGACACTGTCGATAGTATTTGATAGTATATGACACATAAAACACGACTCCGATTTCCTCTCCGGCACTGAACTCCGCAAAGCCCTCGGCATCTCGAACCCCACCTACTACCGCTGGCTCCGGGAAGGAAAACTCCGCGGCACCCGCGCCGGACGCGACTGGCGCTTCCCGAAATCCCTCGTCGATGAACTCCTCCATTCCGGCCCGCCCACTTCAACAACCCGCGACGCCCTCGCCGCCTGGACCGCCGAACTCCTGGCCGCCGGCGTCCCCGGAAAGGACATCGAAGCCATGACCACCGCCGAAGCCCGCCCGGGAAATTCCCTCGCACGCCTCATCCTCCGCCACGCGCACGCCAGCCGGGCCACCGATGTCCACGTCGAACCCGCCGCCGGCGGCTTCGCCCTGCGCGAGCGCATCGACGGCCGCCTCTCCCCGGCCGGCAAACCTCTGACTCGCGCCGCCGCCGCCGATCTCTTCCAGACCGTCCGCGACCTCGCCGGCATCCCCCGCGACGCCGACACCCTGCCCGCCTCCGGCCGCTTCTTTGCCGACATCGGCGACCGCAGCATCGACGTCCGCGCCGCCACTTTCCCTACCGCCGCCGGCCCCTCCCTTTGCCTCAGCCTCCTCGACCCCCGGACTCTCATCCCCCGCCTCGACGACTTCGGGTTACCCGGAGAATGCGTCGCCGCCATCCGCTCCTGCGTCTCCCGCCCGGGACTTTTCATCGTCAACGGCCGTACCGGCTCCGGCAAGACGACCACTCTCTATTCCCTCCTCCTCTACATGGCCCGCCCCGATCTCAAGATCATGACCGCCGAGGATCCCGTCGAGCTCAACATCGTCGGCGTCCAGCAGCTGCACGCCGGCCAGCCCGGCCTCCCCTCCTTCGCCGAGGCGATCCGTGCGATGAGCCTCTCCGGCGTCGACATCGCCATGGCCGCAGAAATGCGCGACGGCGACAGCATGCGCGCCCTCCTCACCATCGCGGGCACCGGCAGGCGCGCCCTCACCGTCCTCCACGCCCCCGACGCCCTCGGTGCCCTGCATCGCTTCACCCGGTGCTCCGAAGCCGAGCCCGCGCTGATCGCGGAGAACATCACCGGCATTCTCAACCAGGCCCTCGCCCGCAAGCCCTGCCCCGCCTGCGTGACGACCGGGACACTGACGGTCGAGGAGGCGCATTCCCTGGGTCTTTCGGCGCGTGAGGTCGGCCGGAAGGTGGTCGCGGCACCCGGGTGTGCGACATGCCGCAATTCGGGGGTGCGGGGCGGGACGATCGTCGTCGAGCTTCTGACGATGACGCCTGCGCTGAGGAGAGGGCTCGAAGCGCGCCTTGGGATCGACGAACTGCGGGCGTGCATGCCGGCGAACTTCCGGACGATTCGCGACGAGGCGCTGGACAAGATGTTCGCGGGAGAGATCGCGCCATCGGAGGCGATCCGGCTCGCGGGACGCGCATAGGAACCCCGGAGTACGCCGCGCCTGAGCCCGGCTCTTCGAGTGGTCTGCGAGGTCAACCCGCTCCTCTGCCCGCGCTGCGGCTCCGAAATGAAAGTGGTCGATGAGGATCGGCGGCGACGGAGGACGAAGGCGCAAGAGCATCGTGGAGTGACGGGGCCCCCCGGGCCGCGACCACGCTTCTCTGCCCGACTCCGACCCCGGGGATCCCGCGGGCAGGCGCGACGCCGGCCCCGACTCCGAGTCCGGGAACCTCGTTCGGGGATCGTTCGAGGGCAGCCCGTCCCTCGCGCCGGACCTGTCGCGCCGCTCCGCTTGATTTGCGCCCGCCGGCGGGTCTAGTAGAGTGGCCGACCGTGAAGCGATCGCGCCGCGCCGGCCCCGCCGAGGAACTGAGTGCGGACGCTGCGGCGCTGATCGGGCTGGTCGAAACTCTGGTGAAGGAGCTCCGGCCGGGGGCGGGGCCGGTCCCGGTGACGCTGGACAGCGGGCTGGCGACGGACCTGGGGATCGACTCGCTGGCCCGGGTCGAGATGCTGCTCCGGATCGAGCGGGAGTTCCGGGTCGCGGTGCCGGACCAGGCGGGGCAGGCCGCGGAGACGCTGCGGGACCTGCTGCGGGCCATCGAGGAGCGGCTGAAGATCCGCGAGATCCAGGCCGCCCGCGGCCGCAACCACCAGCCCACCGCCGCCGAGCTGGAGGAGCACGAGCTGTCCGACGACGCCTGGCAGCAGGCCGCGCAGCGCTTCTTCGACCAGGAGCAGGACCGGGGCAGCAACTACCAGCGCCTGCGCAGCGGGGGCGTCGACGCGCAGGAGGAGGCGGCCTGGGCCCCCATCTTCAAGGACCAGGCCCAGCTCGAGGACCTGGTGCACATGCTCATCAACATGATGGGCATCGAGCGCACCGAGA
>JABWAY010000121.1 GCA_013360825.1 Candidatus Brocadiia bacterium
ACGCTCGCACCGGCCGCAGAGCACACTGCCGTCGCCCCCGAGCCATCGGCGGCCCCGACCGCCCCGACCCCAGCGCCCTCGGCCTCGGCCGGCAAGAAGAAGAAGAAGCCCGAAGAGACGCCGAAGCCGATCAACGAGTGAGCGGCGGCGGGAAGGCGGCTCACTTGTCGTCGTCGGATGGCGCGGCAAGGGTCGCGAGCAAGGCCTGGAGCATCGGATCAGTGCGTTCCACGGCTCGCGAGAGGTGATCGACGTTGCGCCTCAGGCGCTCGGGGTCGAGCTCGGCGGCATAGGCGTGCCGAAGGAAGTGCCTGAACCCGAGGAGCTGCTCCCAGTCTTGCTCTGCCTGAGCTGGGAAGAGCGCGGGCCTCACCCCGGCGATAGGCGTAGCGGCGTCGCAGAGCAGCGACCGATGCCAGCTCGCGCCGGTTCGCTCGGGGAGCGACAAGGCGCGCTCGAGCCTGAGCAAGATCTGCTCGAACCCTTCGTAAGCGTGGTCGAGAGCCAGCGCGACGAGCGAAGCCTCGGGATCACCCGCCGCAGGGTCGACCGAGCGCGCCCGCTCGAGCTGCCGCAAGACGCCGGCCCAGTCGCGTTCGATCTCCGCGCGGGCGGCCAGGACTCGCACGTCGACCGGGCTCACAGCGCCAGCCCCTCTGCCATCGCGCGATCGACGAGGCTCTGCGGTGCGGTCGCGAAGTCGAGCACGTGGGCCGGGCGCCCGCACGCGAGCCAGAGTCGCCCGGCGAGCCCATCCGGGTTCTTGCAGCCCTTCACCAGCAGATCCACGTCGCTGCGCTCGGTCGGCGTACCCCACGCGAAGGACCCGAACAGCCAGACCTCGGTGCACTCACCCCGGCCACGCTCCGCGCCAATCGCGTCACGCAGCTTGCACAGCACCTCGGACCGCAGCGCCTCCGCCTCAGCCCGCTCGCGCTCGAGGTCTCGCGCCATGGTCTCCCGGACGCGCTGGCGGAAGGCCCGCAAGAGCGGGTCTTCGGCACCGGTGGGATCGCGGGGCGCCATGGGCCTCGAACGATAGCACTGCGCGACCGGGCCGGCGCGAGCCTCGACCCGCGCCACTCTCGGGTGCATGCTCGTGCCATGAACCGGAAGGTGAGCCGGCCACCCGCGACCCGCCGTCGCGGCATGCTCCGAGGTTTCATGCGCGGACAACTGATCGTGGTCGGAGACATCGTTTCACCCATCGACGCCAAGTGGGACGCGGAAGCTCGAGCCTCGCGCTCGACACCTACGTTCGGGTGCGGCTCCCGCCTGAAGACGGCGGCCCGCTGACACCCCACACCGTTCGACCCCGGCGCCGCCGACCCCGCTTCCCTCCAGCGCCTCGTCGCCGAGGCCACCAACGACCCCCCGGACCTCCTCGCACTGTTCGAGGGAACCGTCAGCGACCTGGCGGAATTCAAGGCGCTGGCCAGCGCCGCTCAGCCCGCCGAGGCGGTCTTCGGCGAAGGACTCGCCGCGTTCAACACGGGGCGCTATCCCGAGGCGGCGCCGCTGTTCCTGCGCGCCACCGAAGCCCCGACGCTCGAACGCGAAGCGCGGCTCATGCATGCGCTCGCGGCCGCGCTTCAGGGAGATCTCGCGGGAAGCGAAGCCTCCTTCCGGGCGCTGGGTGCGGGGGCGGATGTCCAGGAGGCGCGGATCCTGCTGGCGATGGTGCAGATCCTGGAGTCGGCCCGCCGGTTTCCGGCGGGGACGGAGCCGCGGGCGGTGACGCTTGCGATCGCGTGGAACCTGAAGTTCCTGAAGGCGGAGGCGGGGGAAGTTGAAAGCTGGGACCGTGTGGTGCCGCTGTCGGCGTTCTGGAAGCGTGCGATGCGGGGGTATCTGGCGGCGCGGTGATGTGAGCGGTCTCCGGGCGGCGTGGCCCGGGCTGGGGGAGCCGTCCGAGGAGCTCGACGACGACATCGTGCCATTCAGACGATGCGGCTTGCGCGGCCCGCGGGGAGGAGACCGGAATCGCTGTCGGGGAACATCGATGAGGATCGACGACGACGCAGGGCGTCGAAAGACCCGAGCATGGACGGCACGGGAGTTTCGTGGAGTGACTCAGGCCCAGCCGGCGACGGCCAGCACGACGGGGCGAAATCCGGTGTCGTTGCGGACGTTCGTCGGCGAGGTGCCCTGGTGATAGCTGAGCCGCGAGAACACCTCGGGGCGCGCCCAGGCTCCTCCGCGGATCGCGCGCCAGTTCCGGTAGGCCGCGCCCGCGTCGTTCAGGCAGGCGGTCCCCAGGTTGCCGCCGAGGCCGCGGATCCCCCACGGCGACTCGTCGGTGGGGAAACTGTCGACCGGCGCCGGCATCGTGTGTCCGGGGCGCGACCGGTTGGTGTTCGAGAGCGCGGACCAGATCCGCTCCCCCCACGGATATCGACGACGGTCCCCGCCCCGCGCGGCGCGTTCCCACTGGAACATCGTCGGCAGCGTCGTCGCCCATCCGGACGCCAGCGAGCGATCGCGGCACCAGGCCATGCCGTCGACCCAGGAAACGCCCAGGACCGGCCAGTCCGGCTGCCAGTCCCCGGTGGCCAGCGACGGCCTCAATGAGTCGAGCGGGGGGCGCACGCCGGTCGATCCGAACTCCGCTTCCTGCCACTCCGCCGTCGGGATCACGACGCCCTGGCCCGTCCAGGGCCACATCGCGCCGGAGGACGGCTGCACCCTCGGCCGCCGCGCCTGCGCTTCGTCCCCGCGGGTCGGCGCGATCGCGTTCAGCCAGGCGGCGTACTCGCCGGCGGTGACGGGGAAACGGGCCATGAAGAAGTCGGGGAGTTCGAAGGGCATCACGATCGGCGACGCGCCCGCCTCCCGGATGGAATCGAAGAATCCTCCCTGGACCGGGAGATACCCCGGGGGAACCTCGTCGGGCAGGTAGAGGGTCGCGTCGAGCGCGATGTCCTGGAGCCGGTTGACGCTGAACGGCAGGCGCTGGGGGATGCGGCCCGGGTGGGAGAGGACGAGGAGCCAGGACCCCATCGGCCAGGGACGGCGCGCGACCGGTGTCCGCCCGAGGTAGAGGCCCGGCCCGCGGGGGCGGTACGGGGACTCGCCGAACAGGGCATCGAGCGCTTCCGCCGGGACGGGCGGCCCGGACGGCGTGCCCTGCGGCGTGGACGGAACGAGGACATAGTCGTGCTCCTCGTACCGGAACGCCCAGACCTCCGCGCCCTCGACCGGCTCGTGCCGGCAGGCGCGCCCGTGGACGCGGAGGCGCAGCGGGCCGTCCGGGGCGAGTTCCGGGGCGTGCGCCGATTCTCCCCCGTCGGTGCGGGCCCCCGACCAGAGCGCCCAGTGATCCTCGTACAGCTCCGCGGGCACGACCCGGCGTCCCTCGACCAGGCACGGGCACGCCCATCGCCGCGTCCGGATCTCCAGCGTTCCGTCGCCGCGCAGCCGCGCATCCAGCGACCCGTCGTTGAACGCCTCGGCCATCCGCCTCGCGACTTCCATCCCGCCGCGGTCGCCCCGCTGCTCCGCGCCCAGGTAGAGTTCCCAGTTGATCTCGGCCTTGAGCCTCCTCGCCCCGGCGTGGGCGGGGTCGAGCGACAGGGCCGTGTCCAGCGCGGCGTTCGACTCCGCCAGCGCCAGCGCCCCCTCGCGCATCCGCGCGTGGCTCCGGTCCTCCATCGCGAACATCCCCATCGACCTCTCGACGGTCACCGCCGCGCTCGAGAGATTCTCCCGATCGATCGCCTCCTCGAGCGTCCGGATCTCCGCCTCCGCCTCCCGCCATCGCGCCGCCGCCCCCTCGGCCTTTCCGTACGCCTCCATCGCCATCTTCCCCCGCCGCTCCCTCTCGAGCGCCCCCTCCAGCCACGCATCGAGGTCCCGGGACAGATCCGCGGCCGACGGATAGCGCTCCTCCGCCTTGTACGCCATCGCCCGGAGGCAGATCGCCTCCAGTTCCGGCGCGCACGCCCGGTGCTTCGACGGCGGGTCGAGCGTCGACGACAGCACCTTCTCCAGAAGCTCCCGCGACGTCTCCGCCAGGAACGGCGGCCGCCCCGCGAGGATCTCGTACAGCGTCGCCCCCAGGGCGTAGACGTCGGAACGCTCGTCGATCTTCTGAAGCCACCCCATCGCCTGCTCCGGCGGCATGTACGCGGGCGTCCCGAGGATGTCCCCGTCGAGCGTCATCCCGACCGTCTCATCCCGCGACGCGATCGGCTTCGGCGCCTTCCGGTACACGCGCGTCGCCGCCTTCCGCAGCTGCCCCGCCCGGTCCTCCTCCCCCATCAGGCGCGCCAGTCCCCAGTCCACCACCAGCACCTCGCCGAAATCCCCCAGCATGATGTTCGCCGGCTTCAGGTCCCGGTGAACCACGCTGCGCGCATGCGCGTACGACACCGCCCGGCACGCGTCCCGCAGCGCCTCGACCAGCCGCCGCTGCGGAACCACCCCCTCCTCGATCAGGCGCCCCATGTCCCGCCCCACGATCCGCTTCATCGACATGAACTGCTCCCCCGTCGCGGGGAGGACACCGACGTCGTGGACCGGGACGATGTTCGGGTGCTCGAGGCGGCCGGTGATCCGGGCCTCCCAGCGGAAGCGCTCGGAGATGTCCTGCGGGGTTCCCTCGTGCAGGAGTTTCAGTGCGACCGGGCGGCCGAGGACATGGTCGGTGGCCTCGACGACCCGGCCGATCCCGCCGCGCCCCAGCTCGGCGCCGGGCTCGTATCGTTCCCCGGCCGGGGCGGCCGGCTCCCCGACCGGAAGCGATGCTTCGCTCTTCAGCGCGACGATCGTCTCGCGCACGGCCGGCGGGAGCCGCCCCGGCGCGGCGCGTTCCGGGTCGCGCGTCTTCGCCCAGTCGCCGGTGATTCCCTCGAGTTCCGCGCGGTCGTCCGCGGAAAGCCTGCCGTTCTCGACCAGGGACGCGGCCATGTCCATCGCCGGATCCTGCATCCACAGGGCGGTCGCCTCGAGCAGCTGCCCGCGCGTGAGAAATCCGCGCCGGAAGGCGAGGAGGGCGAAGAGCAGCGAGGTCTCGCGGGACATGGTCGTCCAGTCCAGCGGATTCCGGGCGGGGAATCAAGGGTTGACCGGCCCCTTATTCCTTCTCTTTCTCCCACGCCGCCTTGAGTTCGGCGGCGCGCGCGATCGCGGCGTCGAGATCCTCCTGGGCCTTCTGCGCGGCGGCGTTCTGCGCGCTGCCGGCCTTCAGGATGTCCGTCTTCTCCTTCTCGAGCGCGACGACGAGCCGCTCCGCCTCCGTCCGGGCGGCGGTCTGGTCGCCGAGGGCCTTCCGGGCGATCCCCAGGGCCTTCGACTCCTTTTCGGCCGCCGCGCTCGCCGCGGTGAGCTTCTTCTGCGCGTCCTGCTCGGCCGCGCTCGGGGGCTTTCCGGCCTCGCCCTCCTTCGGCTTCTCCTTCGACTGGATCGCCGTGAGCTTGTCGGCCGCCGCCCGGACCTTCGCCTCGGCCGCGGAGAACCGCGTCTGCGCCGCCTTCTCGTCCGCCCGGGCCTTGTCGACCAGTTTCGAGATCTTCTCGATCGACCCCTTCTCCGCCGCGATCCGCGCATCGATTTTCCGGATCTTCGCCGCGTCCTCGGGCGATCCCGCCGCGGCCGCGTCCCGCGCCGCCTGCTTCGCCGCGACCTCCTCGAGCGCCTGCCTCCAGGCGAGCTCCGCCGGCGTGACCCAGCGCCCTCCGGACTTCACGTATCCGCGCGCCGGATAGTACGTGTCCGCATCCTGCCAGCGACCGTCGACGCAGTGGTAGTCCAGCTTCTCCAGCTCGACGTCGATTCCCTCCAGCGTCGGGTCCAGGTCCCACGCCGCCAGGAGGTGCACCGCCGCCTCCGCCGGAAAGTCGTTCTCGGCCGCCCACTGCCCGAGTTCCAGCTGGGCCGCCGCGCTCTTCGCGTCCACTTTGAGCGCCCGTGCCGCGTACTCCTCCGCGGGCGAGGTCTTCCGCTCGATCGACTCGATCTGGTCCCGCGTCACCGTGACCGTCCCCTTGCGCAGCCGGATCCGGACCGTCTTCCCGTCGTCCGACAGAATCTCCCCCTCGAGCACGCGCCCGTCCTTCAGCGTCACGATGTCGGCCCCGGAGGGGACCGCGAGCAGCAGCAGCAGGCAGGCCGCGGGCACGGTGAGGCGCGTCATCGGTCGCTCCCGGAAATGCGGCGCCGCTCTCCGGACCCGCGGCGCGCGGACGGTGGTCCCCAGCGTATCCGGCGGCCGCCGGTTCCGATCCGATTTCTGCCTCGCGGAGCGCCGGCGGTCTCTGTCGGACCGGTTCGCCGCTCCCTACAAAGAAAAACGCCGGGGAATCGCTTCCCCGGCGTCCGTTCGGTCGATCGGAAACCTACTCCGTGGCCTTCTTCTCGCACCCTTCCTTCTTGCTCTCACACCCTTCCTTCTTCGACTCGCATCCCTCGGCCAGCGCCGCGGTGATGTCCATCCGCCACCCGTCCTTCGTCTTGTTGAACGTCAGCGGCATCCCGAACGGGCACTTCGCCGTCGCGACGTCCCCCTCAACCTTGAGGTCCGTCAGACCGCAGGTCTTCTCCTCCGCGCCCTCGTCCGCCGACTTCTCCCCGCACCCCTCGGACTTCTCCTCGCAGTGGCCGGCTTCCTTCGCCTTCGCCGCGGCCTTCGCCATCATCGCCGCAATCGCCAGGTCGCGCCCCGACATCTCCTTCGCCTGCTCCTCCGTGACCCCGATCGCCTCCCGGGTCTTCGCGCACTTCCCGGCCACCTCCTTCAGCACCTCACCCTTCTTCAGCAGCGCCTCCTGCGACGCCGGCGTCAGAAGCGAGAACATCGCGTCGCTGTCGCCCGCGTGCATCGCCTTGCACAGGCTCGTGAAGCACTCCTCGGGCGTCCCGGAGACGACGACGACGGCCTCCTTGTCGCCCTTCTCGCAGCAGTCGCCGGCAAAGGCGGGACAGGCGAACGTGAACAGCGCGCCGAGGACGGCGGCGCCGACCTGCAGGGTCCAGGACTTCAGCATCGAAAGCTCCTTGGTTGAGATGGGCCGTGTCTTCGAATCGAAACCCGGTCGCCGGCGGCCATCGAAACCGGGGAACAGGTCCCACGCGTGTGTGGGGGGGTGAGTGTACATCCCTGAAACGGCCGGGGCGGGCGGAAGATTCCCGGGAACGCGGAATCTGCCCCGCGGAAATGCCGATCTTCCGGCCGGGTGCGCATCGGCGCCGCCGATCGCTACGGCGCCTCCGGCGAATTTTCCACACGGACCTGCGCGACCAGCCTCACGCCGATCGCCATGTTGACGTTCGCGGGCTCCGCGCCCGTGCGGTACGTCGCGCGCACCATCGGCCCGCTTCGCGTCCAGTTCCCCCCCCGCGTGATGCGGCGCCCCGAGGAATCCTCGGGCTCGTTCAGGCACCGGTCGCTGGTGTTGCCCGCCATTCCCCGCACACCCCAGGGAGACTCGTCCGAAGGCCAGGCCTCCACAGGGTCGGGATGATGCGTTCCCCGCCGGGACTGCCCCGTGTTGGCCCGGAGAGCATCGAAGTGATTCCCCCAGGGATGCAGCCGCCCGTCCGTCCCGCGCGCCGCCTTCTCCCACTGCCGCTCATGCGGAAGATGCAGGCACCGGCCCGTGCGCAGCGACAGCCACCGCGCATACGCGCAGGCGTCCTCCCACGAAATCCCCGCGACCGGCCAGGACTCCTCCCAGTCGGCCAGCGTGTTGACCAGCCGCGACGCCGTCTCCCGCAGCCCGGCCGGCGCCGCCGCGAGCCACCCCGCCGTCGGGACCACGTACCCCTCCGGCGCCAGCGGCCAGCAGTACCCGCTCTTGTCCGACGACCGCGGCACCCGCCGCGCCGCTTCCTCCGGCGCCGTCTTCCGCAGATCGTTCAGGAAGGCGGCATACTCCCGGCAGGTCACCGGCTGGCGGGCGATGAAGAAGTCCGGCGTCGAGATGATCTCCACCGGCCGCGGCGAGATCGACGTCGGGTCGCCGAAACGGAACTCCCCCTCCGCGACCCCCACGAACCCCTCGGGCGGCTCGCCGGCCGCCCAGAGCGTCACCTCCGGCGTCACATCCTGCTGCCGCCCGACATGCACCGGCACCCGCTGCGGCACCCTCCCCTCCGCCACGAACACCAGCAGCCAGGACCCCATCGGCCACGGCTGGCGCGCAATCGGCGTCCGCCCCAGATAGATCCCGGCCCCGCGCGGACGGTACGGCGAATCCCCGAACAGATGGTCCAGCGCCGCCCGCGGACAGGGAGTCGTTCCCGCGTGCGGCGTCACCGGCACCAGCACCCGCCCGATCTCCTCAAACCGGTACGCCCACACCTGCGCCCCGGCCAGCGCCACCGGCGCGCACGTGGCCCCGTGCATTCTGAGGTGAAGCGCATCGGGGGTCCCCGGGTCGTGAAGCGCATCCGCGCCGGACGCCCGTTCGCGCCCGGTCCAGGGATGGATCCCGAACACCCCGAGCTCCTCCGCCCGCACCGCGCGGCCGTTCAGGAGGCAGCGGCACGGATAGGCGCGCGTCCGCACCTCCAGCGTCCCGTCGCCGCGCAGCCGCGCGTCGAGAATTCCGTCGTTGAACTGCTCCGCCGTCTGCCGCGCGAGCTGCATCGCCCGCTCGTCCCCGGCCCCCTCCGCCTCCAGGAACCGCGCCCAGTAGATCTCCGCCTTCATTTCGCGCGCCGCCCGGTGCCCGGGAACGTTCGAGAGCGCCGACGTCAGCGCCGCGTCCGCCTCCGTGAACGCCGAAATGCTGTCCCGCTCCAGCCCGCGCGCGCGGTCCTCCGTCCGCCACAGCACCTGCTTGTTCTCCAGGCTCTCGTGCATCGGGATGTCCTGCTCCAGCTTCTCCGCCTCGCGCGCCGCTTCCGCCGCCTCCGCCGTCAGCCGCTTCCACCGCTCTATCGCCGCCTTCGCACGCACCAGCTGCTCCGACGCCAGGGCCTCGCGCCGCTCCCGCTCCTTCGTTCCCTCGAGATACGCCTCCAGGTCCGCCGCCAGCTCCTGCGCGCTCCCGTACCGGTCCTCCTTCCGCCGCGCCATCGCCCGCAGGCAGATCGCCTCCAGCTCGGGCGGCGGCGGCGCCGCCCGCGCCGACGGCGGCATCAGCGGCGACTGCGCCACCTTCTTCACGATCTCCTGCGGCGTCCGCCCCTCGAACGGCGGCCGCTCCGTCAGAATCTCGTAGAGAATCGCCCCCAGCGCGTACACGTCGCTCTGCTCGTCCACCTCGTCCCGCTCCCCGCGCGCCTGCTCCGGGGGCATGTACGCCGGCGTCCCCAGGATCTCCCCATCCTCCGTGATCGGCGCCACCAGCCCGTCCACCCCCGCCTCCGCCCGCGACGGCACCCCCCCGCGCGATGCCTCCCCGGCCCCCCGCATGATCGCCAGGCCCCAGTCCACCACCAGCACCTCGCCGAAGTCCCCCATCATCACGTTCGCCGGCTTCAGGTCCCGGTGAATCACACCCTTCGAGTGCGCGTATGCCACCGCATGGCAGACGTCCCGCAGCGCCTCCACCATCCGCCGCTGCTTCCACTTCCGCTCACGGATCACCTGGTGCATGTCGCGCCCGTAGATGCGCTTCATGCAGAAGAAAATCTCCTTCGACCCGGGAAGCACACCGACCTCGTGCACCGGGACGATGTTCGGGTGCTCCAGGCGTCCGGTCACCCGGGCCTCGTACGAGAAGCGCTGGAGGGCGTCGCCGGGCGCGTCCTCGAGCATCAGCTTGAGCGCGACCGTCCTCCCGATCTCGGCGTCGGTCGCCTCCACGACCCGCGCCAGTCCGCCGCGACCGATCTCGGGGCCGATCCGGAAGCGATCTCCGGGCGCGAGGGGGACGGGCGGGATTGTCCCGGCTTCGCGGGCATGCGTCATGACGACCGTCTCGCTGGTTTCGCGGGCGTCGGCCTTCTCCTGCGGGGGAAGACCGCGCCCCGTGAGGCGCGCGATGTGCGCCGACACCAGCCCCGCGACCGCCTCGCGCTGCGCCTCGGAGAGCATCCGGCGCTCGATCAGGATGTCCGCGACGTCCCCCTGCGGCGCCTCCGACCAGACGGCGATCGCCGCCGCCAGCTGCTCCTTGGAGATGTAGTTGAGCTGCAGGGCGAGAATGCCGGACAGCAGGCGCGTTTCGCGATCGTTCATGCAGGGGGCGATTATGCAGGAACGGAGCCCCGGCGGGACGAACGAATCCCGGGCGGGGCCGCCCTCCGGACCCGCCTGCGCCCCCCCGCTACTCGAGTACCCGCTCCATCTCCTTCACAACATCCGTCGCGACCTTCAGCCGGCTGCTCCCTTTCAGCGTCCCATCGCCGTCCAGAAAGGCCACGCCCGTCAGCACCGCACCTTCATGCTCCCGCACGAAGGTGTAGGCATACGGCCGGCGGATGATGAGCGTCACGAACTTCTCCGACCCCGCCACGACCTCCGGATCGTCCAGCACCGCCGAGAGCGCACCGCTCTCGAATCGTGTCCCAGGTCATCACGTCTCGGCGCCGGAAACCCCGACCATTACCATCTTCCCCTCCTGCTTCGCCAGCGCCAGCGCGTCCTTCATCTGCGCCGGACCCGCAAACGTCCACGCGATCCGCCGCCCCTCAGGCGCGTCCGTACTGCCCAGCGTCAGCTCGACCGCCTCCTCCGTCTTCCCCTCTCTCCGCTTCAGCAACACCCGCACCTTCTGCCCGGCCTTCGCCGACCGCACACAGTCCTGCAGCTCGTCGTCGGAATAGGGCCGGTTCTCGTCGAGCGCGAGGACAACGTCCCCGACCTCGATCCCCGCCGCCTCCGCGGGCCCGCCTTTCACCACCGTCTCCACCACGACGCCATTCGCGCGCCCCGCGATCTCGGCCCCGAGCCCGAACTCCGCCTTCTCGTCGTCCTCAGCCCCGCGCGTCACCAGTCCCGCGAACGCCACCCGCTCCGGCTTCTTCTCCTCCGCGCCGAGCCACCCGCCTGCCATCACGAGCGCCGCCGCGAGCGTCCTTCGAAGTCCCCGATTCATCCCGGCCTCCCTGACTCCGGTGGAAGCGCCACCGCGCGGTCTTCACGAGTCGAGCCCGTCCTGCTCCCAGATCCTGAACCCGCGAGCTTCCGTGGTTATTCCGCCGAACGGGGCGGGTGGGCCTGGGGGATGCCAGGGTTACCTGTGACGGGTGGGATCCGATCCAAGCAGCTCCACGATGAAATTGTGCCATTCAGACGACGCGGTTTTCGACGGCCTGCAGGGAGGAGACCGGAATCGATGTCGGTGAACATCGATGAGGATCGACGCGAGAATGGATGGCACAAGAGCATCGTGGAGTTACTTGGCCGGGCGACCCGGGGGCGGTCGAGAGGCCGACGGAGTCGCAATGTCGCGCCGTTCACCTTGACCGCGGTCCCGGGGTCGACGCCCGACCTTGCGGGCTGGCCCGGGCCGAGAGAGGCGTTCAGCCACCGCTCGAACGACGCCGGATCCAGTGAGCACGAGGTCCGCGCCCGGCAGATCGACAGGGATGTCGCGCATGGCGGCATTGACCTCCGGGCAAGGGTGGATCGCAAGCGCCGGGGACCGCGGACGGCGGCCGGGTCCGTCGACTCCCGGAGATCCTGCCGGGACAGGTCCCCCGTCGACGTCTCCGTCGCGGCCCCTGAGGTCGACACCCCCGGAATTGCGCCCCGCTTTTCCGTCGCGAACCGTACCCTGTCGTTCCACCCATGCCCGACTTCCCGAGCACGATCTGGCAGGACCTGGAACGCGCGCGCAGCGGCGAGGCGTCAGGCTGGAGCGCCGTCGTGGCGCGCTACCGGCCTGCGGTCGTGGCCTTCCTGCGCCGACGCGGCCAGTCGGAGGCCGACGCGGAGGACCTGGCGCAGGAGGTGTTCCTGCAGTTCGTGCGCGGGCACGTTCTCGCCGGGGCCGGCCCCGCCCGCGGCCGGTTCCGGAGCCTGATTCTCGCCGTGGCGTGCAACATCCTGCGCCATCGCGTCCGGGATGATCGTGCCGAGAAACGTGGCGGCGGTCGGCGGCCGCTCTCCCTGGAGGATCTCGACGTCGCGGCGCCGGAGGATCGGGACCTGTTCGACCGGGAGTGGGTCGCGCGCCTGGTCGCGTCGGCCCTGGAGGAACTCTCCCGGAGCCGGCCCGCCTATCACGACGCGCTGCGGATGGTGCTCGAAGAGCACCCGCAGGCGGAGATCGCACGCACGCTCGGCCGGTCCGTCGCGCAGGTGAACAACCAGGTGCACCGCGCGCGGATGTGGATCCGGCGGCGAATCCGCGCCCTGGTCAGGGAGTCCTGCGCGGATCCTGAAACCTGCGGCGCGGAACTGGCGCACCTGAGCCGGTATGTGGACCTCTCGGGAACCTGATCAGCGCCCCGGCTCCAGCGTCCTCACGATCCGGAACCCGATCTCCTCGTCTTCCTCGTCCGGAGGATCCCCGTCCTCCGAGGACGCGCGGAACTCCGTCCAGTCCATGTCTCCGTAGGCCCCGCCCCGGATCGCACGGTGCTTCGTGGTCTTCTTCTCCTGCCAGTCCGCGCACCATTCCTTCACGTTCCCCGCCAGGTCGCGGATCCCGAACGGGCTTTCATCCGCCGCCACCGAGCCGACCGGCAGCGCCTTCTGGGTCTCCAGGGAATGCCCCCCGTTCGTCCACATCCAGTCGAACGTCCGGCCCCAGGGGAACGGCCGGGCGTCCGCAGCGCTGACGAACGCCTCGCGCTCCAGCACCGACGGCAGGCGCCAGTCCAGCCCGTCCCGCTGCGCCCTCCAGCGGCAGTAGTCGCGGGCCTGTTTCCACGCGATCCCGACGATCGGCAGGCGCGGGTCCGTGTCCTTCTCGTCCCTCGGCTGCGCCCGCCCGTCCAGAATCTCCCAGCCCTTCGGAAGACGCTCCTTCATCTTCTTCTCACCTTCCGCTTCCGCCAGCCAGGACAGCCATTCCTGATACTCCCCCTGCGTGACCTCATGCCTCCCCACGATCAGATCCGGAAGCTCGATCACCTTCCGGTCGCTGTCCGCGTCCAGGACGTACCGGCCGGCCGGCACGTGAATGAAGTCCGGCCCGATGTCCTGCTCCGTCAGCAGATGCACCACGGCCGTCACGTGCGGAAACCGGCGCGTGATCGCAAACGGGAGCCGCGCCGCCCTCCGGCCCTCCAGCGTCAGGACCGCCAGGTACGACCCGGCCGGAAGATTCTCCGCGCGCTCCGTCACCGGCCTCGGCGTCAGCCTCCTGTCCTCGCCGTCCTCGTACCGGAACAGCTCGACGGCGGCCCCCGGCGGGACCGACGTCACGACGATCGACCCGCGCGCATCGTCGCACGCCCTGGCCTGCGCCGGATCGTGGAGCCGCAGGTGCGCACGGGCTTCCGCCATCCTCAGGCTGTCCCCCTCCCACTCCGCTTCCAGGAAGCGTTTCCAGTAGTGAGCCGACAGGAAGCGTCGGGGTTCGGCGAAGGTCGTGTCGATCTCGACGGCCATGGCATGGAGGGCGAGCGCGCGGGTGTACTGTTCGGAGAGGTCGTGCTCCAGCGTCGCGAGGGAGGCCTCGGTGCGCCAGAGTTCGGCGCGCCGTGCGGGTTCCTGCATGAGGCGTTCGCGCTCGGAGCGCAGGCGGGCGATCTGCTCTTCGAGCACGCGCGCCTGTTCGGCGGCCTCTGCGCCCTCGGACGTGAGGGCCGCGGCCTGGCGCCG
>JABWAY010000122.1 GCA_013360825.1 Candidatus Brocadiia bacterium
GCGGTCGGCCGTCCGGCGGATCGCCGCGGCCTCCGCCCGGGCCGCCTCCAGGATCCCCTCCGCCTCCCGGCGGGCCTGCGCAAGGCGCGCGGACGCCTCCGCCTCGACGTCCCGCAGGTCCAGCGGGACGGCGTGGGATGCTTCCGATGCCTTGATGATCGCCATTTACACCACGATTCTCGAAGATCCCCGGCCCTCGATGACGATGTCGCCCAGGTCCTCGTACTTGCGGACGACCTCGACGATCGACTGCTGGGCGGCCTCGACGTCCGAGAGACGCTGCGGGCCCATGTACTCCATCTCCTCGCGCAGCAGCTCCTGCGCCCGTTTCGACATGTTGCGGAAGAACTTCGCCTTCAGCTCCTCGTCCGCGACCTTGAGAGCGAGCGCGAGCTGCATCGTCTCGACGTCCTTCAGAATGATCTGGACGCCGTGGTCGTCCACGCGCTTGATGTCCTCGAACACGAACATGAGCTTCCGGATGGAGTCGACCATCTGCGGGTCCTGTTCCTCGAGGGCGTCCAGGATCCCGCGCTCGGTCGGCCGATCGGTCAGGTTGAGGATGCTCGCGACCGCCTTGACGCCGCCCGCGCGGCGCAGGTCCTCGGCAAAGAGGCTCGACAGGCGCTTCTCGAGCGCCCCCTCGACCTGCTGGAGCACCTCCGGGCTGGTGACCTCCATCGTCGAGATCCGGCGCACGATGTCGACCTGGCGCGAGTGGGGCAGGCCCTGCAGGATTTCCGCCGCCTGCGGGGGGGGGAGGTAGGAGAGGACGAGCGCGACGGTCTGGGGATGTTCGTCCTGGAGGAAGGTCGTCAGGTTTCCCGGATCGGCCTTGCGGAGGAAGCCGAACGGAAGGGACCGCGTGGCGGCCTCGAGGGCCTCCAGGACTTTCCCGGCCTCGGCGGGTTCCAGGACGCGGTTCAGCAGGTCGCGCGCGGCGGGGAGGCCGCCCTGCGCCGTGACGTCGAGCTGCATCGTGTTGCGGAGGAAGTCCTCGAGGACGGTATCGCGCTCCTCGCGCGTGACGCCCTCGAGGCGGGCGATCTCGACCGAGACGTCGCGGATCAGCTCCCGGTCCATCTCGGAGAGGATCCCGGCCGCGAGGTCGGGCTCGATCGAGACGAGCAGGATCGCGCTTTTCCGGAGCCCCGTGCTGCCGACCGTGGTCTTGGCGGCGCTCATCACTCGCCCCTCACGATCCAGTTACGCACGAGGTTCGCTCCCGCGGACGGGCTGCGACGGACCAGGTCGGTGACCTTCTCCTGGAGGCGGGCGCTTCGCAGGTCGGACGCCGCCGTGGCGGGGTCCAGGGACGGCCCCTCGGGCGGAATCGCCATCTCCCGGCGGACGCGCTCGATCTCGTCCATGATGTCGCGGGGTGCGGCGGACCGCACGATGCGCCAGATCATCCAGAGCGCCGCCAGTCCCAGGAGGACCAGCAGCGCGCGCTCGCCGTGGCGCGCGAAGAACTCCAGGACGCTGAACGACGGGAGCGCGGCGGCCGCGGGGGGGAGCGGCTCCGCGAAGACGACCGGGTGCATTTTGATCGAAGCGAGCTCCACGTTGCAGGCCCGCGCGACGAGCATCGTCCAGTCGCGCAGGTTGTTCGCCAGGTTCTCCTGCGTCTGCTCCGCCGACGCGGGCCGGGTCCCGTCGACCGCCAGCGCCGCCTCCTGATACGGCACCACCACCGCCAGCGTCATCGACCGGATCCGCCCCGGGGGCGAGACCGTCTGTGTCCGCTCCGAGCCGAAGACGTTCTCGAACTCCCGGCGGGACGTCGTCTCCGGCGTCAGCGTGATCGAGGGGGCGGCCGGGCCGATCGCGCCGGGCTCCGCCAGTCCCCCCGGTTCCAGCGCCGAGCCGACCCCGGGGATTCCTCCGACGGCCTCCGGCGAGCGCTCGCTCGTCTCGATCGTCCGCGGCGCAGTTTCGGCGGGGAGGGGCTTGTGCGTGTCCTTCTGGACGCTGTCCAGGTCGAGCTCGACGTTCGCCTGCACCGAGACCTTCGACAGGAATGCCAGCGCCTCCCGGGCCTTCTTCGAGGCGGCGGCCTCGTGCTCCTGCTTGAGCTGCAGCGCCGTCCCGGCCTGCACATGCCCCATCCGCGGATCCGGGACTTCGTAGGAGTGCATCCCCGTGTCCGTGATGATGACCGCCTCGGGTTCCAGGTTGGGAACGCTCGCCGCCACCATCTCCGCGATCGCCCGCGCATTCACGTCGGCAGGGGACCGCCCTCCGCGCAGCTTGAGGTGGACGCTCGCCTTGGCCGGGCGCGCGTTGACCATCGTCGCCGCGTCCTCCCCGGGGCTGATCTGCACCGCAGCGGCTTCCACCGCGCTCATCGATCCGATCGCCCCCTCCAGCCTCCGCCGCAGCGTGTCCGTCCACTGCAGGCGCTGCCGGGCGTCCGTCGTCGTCCAGACGTCCTGCGTCCACAGCCACTCGAACTGGTTCTTTCCCTGGGGAAGGACCCCCTCGCCGTACAGCTGGACGAAGAGTTCATCGCGCCGGTCCGGAGGAACGCTGACGACCCCGTTCTCGAAGCGGTAGGGGACCTTCCGGGTCTTCAGCGACTCGATGACCCCCGAGGCGACCTCCGGCGGCGTCCCCGCAGGGGTCAGCGCCACGTACCGGCCGGACGCATCGACCGTGAACAGCATCCCGAAGGCGACCAGGACGGCCGCCCCGAGCACCGCCAGGGAAATGCGTTGGGCGAGACTGAGTTTCGTGAAGAACTCCTTCACGCGGGCCAGCGGATCGGTCGTGGTCGGCATGGCGCTCGGTCCTCAGTGGGCGGAATCGTTCGGGCCGGGAGGGACTGCCCCTTCGTCACTTATCGGCCGTCCCCCCGGGCGGGCTAGATCCGCATCCGCTGAATCTCCTCGTACGCGTCCACCAGCTTGTTCCGGATCTGCATCAGGGCCTCGAACGCCAGCTCGGCTTTCCGGACCGCCGTGAAGACCTCGGCGACATTGTCGGTCTTCCCGGCCGCCAGCGCCGCCTGCGCCGAGTCGGCCTCCTTCTGAAGCGCGTTGACCTTGTCGATCGACTCGGTCAGCAGGTCCTTGAACGACTTCGCCGGGGTCTCTCCCGCCCCCGCGATCCTGGGGGCCTCCGGGCGGATCGGCTGCGGACCGACAGGCAGGATGAAGTCGCTCATGCGAGAATCCTCAGGGCGGCCGAGAAAAGACCCTTCGTGGCGTCCATGGCGGTGACGTTCAACTCGTAGGCGCGGCTGGCCTCCATCATGTTGACCATCTCGATGACGGGGGAGACGTTCGGCATCCGCACAAACCCCTCGCTGTCGGCGTCCGGGTGCCCCGGGTTGTGCTCGAGGCGGGAGGGGGAGGTGTCCTGGACGGTGCGTTCGACATGCACCCCTTTGGCGGGATTCCCCCCGGGCATGCCGACCCGGAACACGACATCCTGCCGCCGGTACGGGTTGACCCGGCCCAGCGCGTCCCGCGTGGTGCCCGCGTTCGCGAGATTGTTCGCGATCACTTCCACCCGCCTCCGCTGCGCGGACAGGGCGCTGGCCGAGATGTCGAGCGCGTCGAGCATGGTTTAGACCCTCTCCCGGATGGCTTTTTCGATGAGGTCGAACTGGCGCGTGAGAAGCTGCGCCATGGCGGTGAACTGCGCGGCGTTGCGGGCGAGCTTCGCGGCTTCCGTCTCCGCGACGACGGAATTCCCGTCCGGCCCCGGCAGGTCCGCGGTGGGGCGGGGGACGAATCGGGTGGAGAATGCGGCACGGCCGGCGGCCGGGAGCGGCTGCGGGTTGCCCCCGAGGACGGTCGGCGACGCCGTGCGGGCCCGGAGGCGACCGAGGGTTGCCTGGAACTCCCGGACGGGGAGGTCCTGCGCCCGGTACCCTGGGGTGGAGACGTTGGCGATGTTGTTCAGGATGACTTCATGGCGCTGCCATGCGAATCGAAGCGCGGATTCGAGGGAGGGGATGGCGCCGTCGCCGACGAGGTTCATACGGGTTCTCCACGGAGACACGATCTCCTGCGGGGAGAAAAGCAAAGGCGGGGCCGGGCCGCGGATTCCGGAGTATCCCACATAAGTTCTTTGTCAGAAAAGGCTTGTGGCGCCATGGCGCCCACGGGCGGCCGCGCTTCCTGCGGCCGATTTCGACGCGCCCGGCAGAACCTGCCGGCGGTTCCCGCCGTCTGCGGCATCCGGGATATGAAGCCGGGAGTGTCGTTCGTGCCGGTGCCGTTGCCCACAGGACACCCTTGGCGACGAACCATGCCCTTGGACCCCATTGCTCCAGACGTTCCGACTGCATCAGCGAACCGGCATTGCTCCCACCGACCCGCGCCTGCGGTTTGAAGGCCACGATGACGCTGTCCTCGCTCCACGCCGCCATCTCGAGGGGATCGACAGGAGGGTGGCGCAGCGGAGCTCCAGCTGACGGGGCCAGGACGATTCGAAAGAAAAATCGAGATTTCGCCGGACAGTTTCGTTTCGCCGACGTTGTTATTCTGGGAGCAGGTGGAATCGACAGTTCATGCGGCGGGGGATGGTTGCGATGAACAGGAGTGAAACAGGACAATTGGGATTCTCCCAGCTCCCAGCTCCCAGCTCCCAGCCCCGAGCTCCCGGCCCCCGGCCCCCGGCCCCCGGCAAGTGACCCCCTCAGCGTCGTAGATTTCGTGGTTGCGTGGGCGATGCGAGTCATCCTCCTCACCCGGGAAGAGGCGCAGGATCTCGCTCAGGAGACATGGATCCGGCTGGCCGCCTCTGTCCGCAGCCCCGAGGCTGGAGGCTCGTGGCGCGGACTCGCCATCTCGATCGCGCGAAACGCGGACCGCGACCGGCGCCGAGCCGCAGGACGGCGCCGAAAGCATGAGGCGCGGGCGATGTGCCCGGTGAGCGACGCGGGCGCCGGGGATCCCGCGGAGATCCTGGAACGCAAGGAACGGGCGGAGCTCGTCCGCCGCGCGGTGAGCGCGCTCGACGTCCGGGACCGGAGTCTCCTCCTGGAGTGGATCGGAAACGGGACATCTATCCGGGGTCTTGCGTCGGAAGCCGGCCGCTCCAGGTCGGCGATGCACGGCCGGCTGGCGAACATCTGCGCACGGCTGAAGGCAGATCTGCGCCACGTCGCCGTGGACGACTGGGCCGGCCGCCGTCGGAGGGTGCGGGCATGAGCTGCTGCCGGAGCTGCCGGGGTGACGAGGCCGAGCAGGCGCGCCGCGCCGGAAACGGCGCACGCCCGCCGCTGGTCTTCGACCACATCTGCGGGTCCATCGAGGTTGCGCGGCGGAAGGCCTTCCCGATCCAGCTCGGAGGAGCCTTCGACGTGTCGTCCGCGATCCGCATGGGATGCGCCAACGCGGCCACCGCGAGCCTCAGCGTCTTCCGGCTGACCGGCACGGCAGCGGCTTCCCTCGGCGTGGAGGGAAGCAACGACACCGAGTCCTGGGTCACCCTCGGCATGACCCCCCGCCTCGCCAGGCCCGGCATCCTCTCCGGGACCTTCACTCGGATCGGCTGGCGCTTCATCCGCCTCAGATACGTCATCTCCGGAAACGGCGCCGCCTTTCTGTCGGCGGGTCTCCGGCGATGGACCTCTTCGACGTGAACCCCATTTTCAGGAGGGCAGGATGTATTACGAGATCTACGGGAAGGGCGTCGTCTCGACGACCGGGAGTCCGGAGTACTCGCAGCCGTTCGACATGCAGGGTGCGAACGCGTTCCAGCTGGCGATCCAGCTGATCAACCTGGCCACGGGGGCGACCAGCCTCTCCGTGGACACGCAGGGGTCCAACGACCTGCAGGGGTGGAGCACGTTCGGGACCACGATCACCGTGAACGCGGTCGGCCAGAACTTCCCCGCAGCGCGGACGGCGGTGGCATTCCGGTGGGTCCGGCTCAAGGTCTCCTGCGCCGGAGCCGGCGGCGTGGCGGTCTTTTTTGTCGACTGCAACACGGCGTCGCTGTAGCCGGGGCGGCGGGGGGCGGGCGCCGCAGCGAATCGCGCTGCGGTTCCGCCCCCCGGGGAGCTTACGATCCATGGGTGTCGTCCCGGCCCGGGGCCGGGGGAAAGGTCGGTGGTTGCGGAGATGCCGAATGTGACGAGGGACGAGTTTCTGCAATGGGCAAGGATCGGGCGCAACAACCAGGCCCCCGGCACTGCCAGCCTGCAGGGCGCTGCGGGAAATGGCCGGGCTTCCCTCGGACTTCCCGGGGACCTGCGAGTTCCATTGAGACCCAGTGGCGCGTCTCAGCCCACACGGATTCCTGAGAGGGGACGGGAGATCAAGGTGCTCTCCGTCCGTTCCCAAAGCGCCGGGCAGGCCGAGATGGCCCACACGACCAGCCTCAGTTTAGAACCTGAACTCAGGATCCCGCACGCGACGCGACCCTCGACCAGGCCGGTCGAGCTCACTGCCTCGGGGCGCTCGCCTGATACAGGCCGTTACTACCAGGGTGCCCCGGAAGAGCCACCTCCGGCACCCGAGCCTCCCGATCCGTGCAAGCCGCCCGAAAAGATTGAAGGCGAGGTGGAGTCACTCCTCAGCGAACTCTTCGTCGCGACGAATGAGAACGATCGGGCCAAGAAACGGAAGGCAGTCGACAGACTTCTGGAACTGCTGAAGCAGTGTCCGGACATCGTGGGGCGACTCCTCAGAGATGCGGAGAAGCAGGCGCAGTTTGACCCGCGCCTCCGGAGGGAGATCGGACTCATTTTCTCACGCGTACCAACCCCTGCAGAACTGCTGCGGCGCATCCTGGAGACTCGATCCGAAGAGGAGATTCCGGACGGCGAACCAACGCTGCCTGAACTGCCGGATTGGGAGAAGCCAATACGGAAAACCAGAACAGAGACGACCTACATGGTTTCCGGCATGGCCGCATGTATCTGGATTCCGATGATCGAAGCTCTTGGTGCTGACTGTCGAAAGGAGGCAGCAGCGCTCCTGCCGCGACTCGAGGCCATCTGTGAGTCATGGAAGTATGAGGAGGACGTTCGAGATCCGGGGACCGGTGATGGTGGCAAGAGTCTGAGACTGGGCAAAGCCGCGCTGGCGGCCAGGGTGGGGCTCTCCAGCAAGATCGAAGACTTCGTGTCCTGTCTGGAGGGGGTCGTGAATCGGAAATGAGACGATTCCGCAGCCTGACCGGAGTGGCCTGCCTGGCCATTCTGTGTTCCTGCAGTTCTGACCGCCACGAGCCCCTGCCAACGGATACCGGGCGACACTCCATTCATCGCTTTCGGTTTGTGTCCACAACGCCTGAGGTGAGCCCGGTTGCGGGCGCGAGGGACGACAGCCCCGTGTTTGCGGTGTCCGCATCGGGGGCCCAGGCGCTCATGTGGCGCCGCGTCCTCCGCAGGGGACCAGGTCGGCAATGGGAGAGGGACGAATCGGTCATGCTGCTTGCTCGACGCTCACGCGAGGGTGGGGAGTGGCTGCCCACCGAAATCGTCCTGGAGTCCGACTTTCGAATCCCGATCGGCCTCTGCTGGGTCGGTGACACTCTCGTCGCTGTGTGCATCGATGGACAGACCGTCGTCGTCCACGTGGGGGCTCCCACCGGTCCGCTGAGGCGCTTTGGCAGCATCCGGGAAACGGGTGGGAAACGATGGGTTCATTCGGCCGCACTCGTTCCAGTGGATGCCTCTCTGGTTCGGATCGTCGTGAGCAGTGAGTTCGGAATCAAGGAGACGACGATCGCCCCTGCGGAAGCTCCTCCAGGGGGAATCCTCGTTGCAACTCCCATCGAGGGACTCGCCAGAGGCGAGGCGCTGCGCGATGCGGTCCTTGGTCCGGTCGGTTCGACCCTCGTGTCCCTTATCGTGCCAGGAGAGGGCCCGGAGCAGCCTGTCCGCATCGTCCGAGTTGACGAGACGCGTAGGGCAGTCGAAGTCTTCCGGTCGTCGGGATTGCCTCCCCCACATCGATGGTTGACGCTGCGAACCGTCCGGGATCCGGATCCGGAGTTTCCGGTCAACGTCGGACCCGTCATGGCCCGAATCGGCAGACACGTCGAGTGCGTGTGGGCTGTCGATGGCGGATCCGACGGGGTTCAGATCCTCCGCACCGTCTCTTGGGACGGCGGATTCAATTGGTCGCCGGCCACCACCGAGGTGACTGGGATCTCAGGCCATCTTGGGTTGCCGGCGCTCATCGTGCTGCCTGCAGAGCGGGTTGGGTTGGCCTGGATCGAACTCGGTGCCACTGGCCAGTGGCGCGCGCATGGGAAGATTTTTGCGGCGCAGGGTCAGCTCCCGACCAAGGTCGTTCCGTCGTTACCCTTCGAGATTGAAGACTGGCCCGGCTATTACCTGAAATTTACTTCCCAAGGCAGCGCTGCCCATAGCGCGCTCTCCGCCAGGATCGGGGGTGTACAGGGTCTGTGGCTCTGGGAATGCCGACCCTCCGACTGACCAGATTCCGCGCTGTCGGCGGGACTCCGGGGATGGTTCTCATCGACGTGCAGGCCACGGGGGCGACCAGCCTCTCCGTGGACACGCAGGGGTCCAACGACCTGCAGGGGTGGAGTACGTTCGGGACGACGATCACCGTGAACGCGGTCGGCCAGAACTTCCCCGCAGCGCGGACGGCGGTGGCATTCCCTGGAACACGCTCCCGGCGGACCGGCAGTTGAACTCGGAGGCGGCTCACAGACGGTCCCCATTGAGCTCGAGTTCCCGGATGCGCGGGGAGCTTGCCGCGGATCTCTCACCATGAATGCTGCGGGGCAGGTGCAGTTGTTCCTGTACGACAGCGCGGGGGAGGCGCACGCATGCATCGGATGGTTGGAGAACAGGGACGAGGTGTGCTTCGCGATCATCGATGCGGACGGCACGTGTACGTGGACCTCCCCGTCGCGGTAAGCCGGGATGCCTGTCGCCCGGCTCGGGGACGCGGCAACGGACATGGATGTTTCAGGACCGGAGACCCTCTGACAGGTCCGGCGTCCGCAGGCAGCAAGCGACTCCTGAATTCCGTTCGCGTCGAACCGGCCGCGGCCGCGTGTGGCGACTCAGGCCAGCCCCCACTTCTTCACCTTCTCCCGCAGCGTCCGCTCCCCGATCCCGAGCGCGGTCGCGGCACGCTGCCGGTTCCCGCCGCTCGCGGCCAGCGCCGCGACGATCGCACGCTTCTCGATCTCCTCCATCGTCAGGCCGGCATAGGGATCCGCCGCGGTGCCCGGCGCCGCATCCCCCGCGGTTGAGCCCGTCAGCCACGGCGCGATGTGCTCCGCGAGGATGGTCGGGCCCGGGACGAGCACGCAGGCGCGCTCGAGCACGTTGAACAACTCCCGTACATTTCCCGGCCACGGGTAGCGGCGCAGGATCTCCAGCGCCCCGCGATCCAGCGTCCGTCTCCCCCGCAGGAAACGCGCGCAGAGCGGTTCCAGATCCTCGGGCCGCTCGCGCAGCGGGGGGATGCTGAGAGGCACGACGTTGAGCCGGAAGAAGAGATCTTCGCGAAACCGGCCTTTCGCAATCTCCGCCTTGAGATCGCGATTCGTCGTGGCGACCACACGGACGTTCGCGGGGCGCGGCAGACTGGAGCCGACCCGCTCGAAGACGCGCTCCTGGAGCACGCGCAGAAGCTTGGCCTGCAGGTTGGTGTCCATCTCGCTGACCTCGTCGAGAAGCAAAGTGCCGCCCTCGGCCAGCTCGAACCGCCCCTTGCGCTGCCGGTCCGCGCCCGTGAAAGCACCCTTTTCGTGCCCGAACAGCTCCGATTCGAGCAGCCCGGCGGAGAGCGCCGCGCAGTTCACGGCGAGGAAGGGCCCCGCCGCCCGGGGTGATTCCGCGTGGAGGGTCCGCGCGACGACTTCCTTCCCGACCCCGGTCTCGCCGGCGATCAGCACGGTGGTGTCGGCGGCCGCGATCCGCCGGAGCTGTTCGCGCAGTCCCTCGAGGCCGATCAGCGGGACCGTCCCGGACTCCACCTGGGCGCGCAGGACCTCGTTTTCCCTCGAGAGCCGTCCGTGGTCGAGCGCGCGGCGCACGAGGAGCTCGAGCTCCTGGGCCTTGAATGGTTTCTGGATGAAGTGAAACGCGCCGCGGCGCATCGCGTCCACGGCGGTTTCGACCGTCCCGTAGGCCGTCATCACGATCACCGGCAGCCCCGGGTGGGCCCGCAGCAGTTCCTCCACGACCTGGATTCCATCCATCCCCGCCATCTTGAGGTCCGTCAGGGCGGCATCCGGCGGCCACCGGCGCGCCTCCTCACACGCTCCCCGTCCGTCCGCGAACGCCCGGACCTCATGTCCCGCGCGCGTCAGCGCCTCCGTCACCGACTCCCGCAGGATCGGCGTGTCCTCCGCGATCAGGATGCGAGCCATGCCGGATTCCTCCTACTGGACCGACGGGAGGGTGACGCGGAAGGCCGCGCCGCCGCCCGGAAGATTGGCCGCCTCGATCGTCCCGCCGTGCGCCTCGACGATCCGGTGCGCGATCGCCAGCCCGAGCCCCGTGCCGCGGGAGCGGTTGGTGAAGAACGGGGTGAACAGTTTCGGCAGGGCCTCCGCGGGGATTCCCGGGCCGGTGTCGCTCACGGTCGCGACCGTCCGCCCGTCCGCCCGGCGGGCGGACACCGTGACCGTGCCGCCGTCGCGCATCGCCTGGGAGGCGTTGATGAGGAGATTGAGGAAGACCCGCGCCAGCATCGGCGGATCGGCGAGCACGCGCAGTCCGGCGCCCGCTTCCCGTTTCACCCGGACGCGCCCCTCCGCGAGCACGTGCTCCGCCGCGGACAGGGCCTCGTCCAGGACCTGCCCGAGGTCGCAGGGCCGCGTCTCCAGGGTCATGTCGCGCGCAAACGCCAGCATGTCCTCGACCAGCCCGTCCAGCCCCTTCAGCCCCTTCATCATCTTCTCCAGCGTCGTCCGCGCCTCTCCCGCCGGAAGATCTTCCTCCAGGAGACTGGCCCACATCTGGATGCCCCCCAGCGGATTGCGGATTTCGTGCGCAACGCACGCCGCCATCTCCCCGATGAGGGCAAGCCGGTTGCGGCGCGCCAGTTCCCGGTTCTTCTCCTCGAGTTCGCGCGTCAGCTCCGCGACGCGCGCCTGAAGCTGGTCGTGGGACCCCTGCAGCCGGGCGGAGGCCTCGTTGAAGGAGCGCATCAGCTCCATGAGAGAGGCCACATCGGGGCCCGGGTCGGAGCGACGGGGCAGCGTCACCGGGAGAGATCCAGCCGCGCGGGGCCGGGAGGGGGATCGGGGGCGCGGTAGGCTCCCGCGGCCCGCCGCGCGT
>JABWAY010000494.1 GCA_013360825.1 Candidatus Brocadiia bacterium
CGACCCCGCCGCCCCCGGAGCCGAGCGCGAGCGCCCGCTTGAGCGGATCGGCATCCTCCCGCGTCATCCGCTCCATCGCGACCGTCGCCGCGGGATCGGTCGTCCAGAGCGTGCCGCGCGGGTCGGTCAGGTGGAACCGGATCCGCTGCGCGAGCGCCCAGAGCCGCGCGGGATCGGTCTCCCCCTCGAATTCGGCCACCAGCCGCATCAGGTCGCGGTCGTTCCCGCTGCCGGTCTGGAGGGGAAAGGGCGCCCAGAGCAGAGCGTCGAGCCCCCCCGACGCGATCAGCGCGCGCGCCTGGTCGAGGAGGGCATCGAACCGGGCCTGCTCCGCCCCCGCGACTTCCGCGCGTCGCTCCTCCGCATAGACGCGCGCACGGCGCTCGTCCTCCGATTCCCCGAGCGTCGCGGGCGCCGGCATTCCCGCCTTCCCGACCGGCTCCGACGGCGGCGCCCCCCCCGCCACGGTCTCCTCCCGGGCCTCCTCCGCCTTCGGCGCCACCCCCGGCGGGCCCTCCCCGACGGGCCCCCCGCGGAACCAGTGAACCCAGGACAGCGCCGCCAGCGCCGCGGCGAGGACCGCGATGACCCCGTGTTCGATCCGCCTCATGACGCCTTCGACGCCCGGCCCGCGCGGAAGTTCCCGGTCCGGGCGGATCAGTCGACCGTCGCGGCCGCCGTCGGGCGCGCGGGGACCGGGGAGGCGGGAAGCGCCAGCATCCGGTCGAGGGCGACGCGCGCCCATTTCCGGGTGTCGGCGTCGACGGTGATCCGGTTCGGGACGCGCCCCTCGAGCAGGCTCTCCAGGATCCAGAGGAGGTGCGGCGGGTCGATCCGGAACATCGTCGAGCAGAGGCACTGGATCCCCGCCAGCGAGATTACCGTCTTCCCGGGGTTCTCCTGCGCGAGGCGATGGGTCAGGTGGATTTCCGTCCCGACCGCCCAGGCGCTTCCCTCCGGCGCCGCATTCACCGTGCGGATGATGAAGTCGGTGGAGCCCACGTGGTCCGCCAGCTGGCAGACCTCCCAGCGGCACTCGGGGTGGACGATCACCTGGATCCCCGGCATCGCCACCCGGACCCTCGGCACGTCGTCCGGCCCGAATTTCTGGTGGACCGAGCAGCACCCTTTCCAGAGGACGATCTTCGCGTCCCGGAGTTCCTTCTTCGTGACCCCGCCGTGGTCCTTTCGCGGATCCCAGACGGCCATCCGGTCCAGGGGGACGCCGAGGCTGAAGGCGGTGTTCCGCCCGAGGTGCTCGTCCGGCAGAAACAGGATCTTCTCGGCCTGTTTCCAGCCGGACTCGAACGCGACGCGGCAGTTGGAGCTGGTGGTGACCGAACCGCCGTTTTTCCCGACGAACGCCTTGATGGCGGCGGAGGAGTTCATGTAGGTCTGGGGAATGACGCGGCCGGGGGCGACGTCCTGCATCGCGGCCCAGGCGTCCTCGGCCTGCTCGAAGGTCGCCATGTCCGCCATCGAGCATCCCGCGGAGAGGTCGGGGAGGATCACCGCCTGGTGCGGTTGCGCGAGGATGTCGGCCGATTCGGCCATGAAATGCACGCCGCAGAACACGAGGAATTCCGCGTCCACCGCCTGGGAGCCGATCTGGGAGAGCCGGAACGAATCCCCGCGCGCGTCCGCGAACTGGATGATCTCGTCCATCTGGTAGTGATGGCCGAGGATGAAGACGCGCCGCCCGAGGGCCGCCTTCGCCGCGCGGATGCGGGCGAGCGTCTGGTCCTCGGGGAGGGATGCCCAGGGTTCGGGGAGCGGCTGCTGGAATTCCATGGCGGCCTCGTGGAGTAAGTGTCAGAACTACACGAAGTATCGCCTCCCGCCGCCGGGGCGTCAAGCGGAAACCGCCGCCGCCTCAGGGAACCAGCGCCTCGCCGCCGGGAAGCACGATCCCCCGCGCTTCCAGCGAACCCCGCGCCAGCGCCGCGTCCGCCCCCTCCCCCGCCAGCGC
>JABWAY010000495.1 GCA_013360825.1 Candidatus Brocadiia bacterium
GGCGCCGCGGCCGGGCGCCGGGCCGCGCCGGCCGGCGAAGCGATCCTCGCCGAGCTCACGCGGGGAACGTTCCGGATCGGGGACGCAAAGACGTCGCGGGACGCCTTCGGGCGCGGCCAGGTCGATACCTGGCGCGTCGACCGGCTCGCCGAGTACGTGGATACGACCGGCTCCGGCGCGATCGACTGGGTGCGCGTGGATGACTTCGGCGAAGGGCGCTGGACGCGGTCGTTCGTGCTGCTGGACGGGCGCTGGCAGCCCTCGAACATCCTCGACGTCTTCCTCGAGATCGAGTTCAAGCTCCCCTGGGCGCGCGACGCCTACCACCCGCACGACGTCGAGGTCCAGCTGAACGGCACGACCGTCGCCAGGATGGAAGACTCCCTCCCCGAGGGGTTCTATCGCTTCCAGCTCCGCCCCCAGGACCTCCGGCTCCCGACCGGCGCCGGCTCGGTCAACCAGGTCCGGCTCGTGACCACACACCTCCGCGGCGGCCACTACGTCGTCACCACGAACTTCAACCTCGTCTTCCAGCTCGCCATCGTGCAGCGCTGGGTCATCGCCGACAGCCCCGAGGACGCCGACCGGATCCTGCGCGCGTCCGGAAAATTCACCAGCGGCGGGCGCGACGCCGCGCTCTACGCCAACGAATGGGCCCCGGTCGGGGCGCCCCCCGAAGCCGGGAAACCGGTCGTCCTCCGCGGGCTGGTCCGCAACCTGGGGGGCGAAGCGATCCCGGGCGGGAAGCTCGTCGTCCGGAGCGGCACGACAGAGATCGCCTCCGTGCCCCTTCCCGCCGTCGGCCCCGCCGACCTCTCCCCCGCCGAGGTCACCGTGACACTCCCCGCCGGCGTGCACGCGCTCACCGTCACCGCCGAGATCGAGGGGGACGGCCGCAGGGCGAACGATGCGGTCCCCGTGGTCGTCCGCTGCGGCGGCGATGCGAAGAAGCCCGAGCTCGCCGTCACCGAGCCCGCGGAAGGAGCCCGCGCTCCCGGCGGGAACCTCCGCCTGGCCGGCACGGCAAAGGACGACACCGCCCTCGCCCGCATCGAGCTCAGCGTCAACGGCGGACTCTGGCAGGCGGTGACGGCGGCGGAACGCTGGGAAGCGACCGTCGCGATCCAGAAAGGCCCCAACCGGATCCGCGTCCGTGCGGTCGACGGCAGCGGGAACGCGACGGAAGTCGTGCGGGTGGTGGACGGAGAGTAAGCGCCGGGACGCGGACAACATTTCACCGGAAAGAGAGGTCCTGATGAGCTACGTGGACGGGTATCTGCTGGCGATCAAGAAGAAGAACCTCAAGGCCTACAAGGCCCTCGCGAAGGTCGCCGGCAGGATCTGGCGTGAGCACGGCGCGCAGAAGTACATGGAATGCGCCGGCGAGGACCTCGACCTCCCCGCCGGCTGCGGCACGTCCTACCTGAAACTGCTGAAATGCCGGAAGGACGAGACCGTGATCTTCGCCTTCGTCGTCTACCCGTCGCGGGCCGCGCGCGACAGGATCAACGCGAAGGTGATGAACGACCCGCGCCTTGCCGCCTCGATGATGGGCCGGAAATGTCCCTTCGATGTCCGGCGCATGTCGGTGGGAGGGTTCGCGGCGATCGTGGAGCGCTGAGGCCACGGGAGGGCGCGGGACGGGCAGATTTCTCCGGCGAGCCGCCGCGGATTGCGGCGCCGGGGTCCGGGTGCGGGGCTCCCGGAGGCGTGAGGAGCGCTACCTCTCCACCCGGATTACCCTGATCCCGGGAAGCTCCGTCGGGATCTCTCGCGCCCCCGCCCGGACGAGGGCGTCCAGCGCCGCGGGGGTGACTTCGGGGTCCGCGCCGTAAGTCTCGCGCAGCCGCTGGAGCTCTTCGAGATTCGCGACGATCTGCGTCACGCCGCGCTCGCGGAGAACCTCGAGCACCCGCCGCGGATCCCCGCCGCCGGCGCGCCACGCGTCGGCCAGCGGCGCCCGGTCGAA
>JABWAY010000123.1 GCA_013360825.1 Candidatus Brocadiia bacterium
CCTTGCGCTCGGCGGCGCGGGGATCTGCCTGGTGCTGCTCCACCTGCTCGCGGGGCGCCGGGGACCGGCCTACGCCGTCCCCCTGATCGGTGCCGTCGCCTGCGCCGCCGCGGCCGGGCTCCTCCGTCCCTGACGGACGGGACCGGCCCGACCGATCACATGCTGAACGACCCCTCGTTCTTCGCCCACCACTCCGTCCAGCTGTTCAGGAACTTGCGCCGGTCCGTCACGTCCCCGGGCATGACCCCGAAGTCCTGTTTCGTGAATTCCTTCAGCACGCTGTACGCGGAATTGGCGACTCCCGGATCCTCGTCGTTCAGGACCTGCATCAGGTGAGGGATCACCGCCTTGCCGTAGCGGCGGATCTCCTGGAGCGCCGCCTCCCGCTGCTCGAACGTCCCGGTCCGGTAGTTCGCAAGCTGCTGCGGAAGGTCCCGCCGGATCGTTCCCTCACCGGCGCCGCCGGGCGGGCGGACCGGCGGCGGCTTCTCGGTCCCCGGATTCCCGGGCGGAGGATCGACCGCGACCGCGCCGCCGGTCCCGAGGAACTCCCCCTCCGGAACCAGCTGCACCGCCTGCCCCTTGTCCCCCAGCCACCACTCCCGGAACACCGCCGCCATCTCGTGACGCTTCATCGGGTCCGAAAACAGCTCTTCAGGGATCCCGCGCCGCGTCGCCCGGACGACGATCTCGCGGGAGACATTCGCCATGTCCGGATGGTCCTTCGCCCACCGTTCGACGAGCGGCGGGATCGCCTCGCGGCCATGCCGCAGGAGCGGAAGCGCCTGCTTCCAGAAGTTCTCGTCGACCGGCTGTCCGCGCAACGCGGTCAGGATCTTCCCGACTTCCGCATCGATCGCCGGGTCGACATCCCAACCGGTGAGCGTCGGCGGCCTGGGCTGGTCGGGCTGTCCCGTGGACGACGCCCCGCCGCCCGTCGCTTTCTTCTCGTTCTCCTTCGCCTCGGCTGCGGCCTTCTTCGCGTTGGCGGCCTTCTTCTTTTCTTCCGCGCTCGGCTGCTTGGCGATGAAGATGACCGTGCCGATGATCGCGAGGGCGGCGATTCCTGCCCCGACCATGAGCAGTGTCTTGTCGGTTCCCTCCTGCACCGGCGGCGGGGGAGCGCCGGCGCGGCGGATCATCTTGGGATCGATCGAGGGGTGGAGCGCCCCCATGCCGACGGCCCCGGCGACCACCCTCATCTTCGAGGTCGTGCGTTCGCGCGGGGGGGACGGGGCGCGTGAGGCGTGCTTGCGGGTCGTGCCGCGCGAGGGCATCTTCGCCGTCCGGGGTGCCGCGGGGGCGGCGGTCCCGCCTCCCACCGTCACGATCTCGCTGCACGCCGGGCACTGGAACTGGTCGCCCGGGTCGTAACCCGCGGCGTCATACTGGGCGGCACATCCGGGGCAGGACACGTTGCTGGGCATCCGGGAAGTATGTCTCCCGGGTGGATGGGGGTTCAAGTGCGGGAAGTCGGATTCATGATTTTTATGCGGTGGGGGAAGCGGGGGGCCTTTTTTCACGGCTGTGGCGCGCTGCCCGCGCATCGGGAATATCGGCCCGCCTGCGGAACGTCGTCAACGAACGCCCTCGGTCTGCGGGTCCCGGGCCGGTCTGGGGGAGCCGGCGCCCGGACGTCCGCCGCACGCCGCTACTTCGTCCCGCGTTCTCCCTCGCCCGACCCGGCCCCCTCTTCCTTCTTCCCGGGCTCCCCTTCGCCGCTCCCGCCGGACGTCCCGCCCTCCCCGTCCAGCGCGCGCGGCGCCGTGCCCGACAGGACAGCCCTCAGTTCCGCGTCCCCCGGCCTCACCCGCAGGGCGCGCATCGCCTCACGCTTCGCCTCCGCGTCCCGCCCGACCGCCCAGGCGGCCAGTGCCTTCATCCGCGCGACGTGGTACCGGTCGGTCCTCGGCAGGTCGAAGTCCGAGACCGCGGACAGCTCGGCCAGCGCACCTTCCAGGTCCATCTTCGTGAACGCCTCGTATCCGCGGATCGTGGCGCCCAGCGTCGCGTCCGTGTGGTGCCGGTCGCTCAGGCGCTGAAAGTCGAAGACCTCGATCCAGGGCTCCCCGCCGAAGTCCGACTTCACCTCTCCCCAGACGTAGATCCACGAGTACCGCGGGACCTCGAGGAACGCCGCGATCCAGTCGCGGTTCCGGCGCGCGAAGAGATTCGGGAAGAAGTCGAGCCGCTCCTTCGCGACGAAGATCTTCGTCTCGGGGGCCCAGACGGAGACCTGGAGGTGCTGCTCGGCGGTGAACGGGGTGTGGAACGGCGCGTAGAGGTTCTCGGTCTTGTTCACCCGGCACTTGAAGGCGACCCGCGTGTTCCGGTAGGAGGTCGGATTTTCGCGGAGTTCGCGGAGCCCGAGGTGGGCGAAGGCGGTATCGTCCGCGGAGGCGGGGAGCCCCGCCGCGAGGGCGAGGGCGGCGAGGAGGAGGGTGCGCATGGGGCGGGACTGTACACCGGGCGGGGGAGGGACGGCAACGGAAGGGAGGGGCGTCGGGACAATTTCGACCCGGCGGGTTCCCGGCCCATCCCCGGCGGGCGCCGGTCGTTCAATCCGCATGCGCCTCTCCCCCCGTCCCGGGCGCCGCGACCGCGGCGTCGTCCTCCTGCTGGTGATGCTGATCATCATGGTTCTGGCGATCGTCGTGCTCCAGCTCGCGTTCAGCGCGCAGGTCGCCCACCGCGCCGCGAGCAATCTCTCCCGCGACCTCCAGAATCAGGCCTCCGTCCGCAGCGGGCTCCACATGGCCCGGCTCATGATCAAGGCCGACCTCGAGGGCGATCTCGCCGAGGCCCCGACGCCGCCGCTCGACCATTCGGGGGAAGCGCTCCTTACCGAGATCGCGCCGATCCGCTTCAACGAGGATCTCCCCGACCCGACGACGCTCTACCTCAAGATTGAGGACGAGGAGGGGAAGTTCTATCTCCCGGCGCTGCTGGACCAGGCGGGGGCGGTGGTGGAGGACCAGATGGACCGGCTGCGCCGGATGCTGGAGTACGGGCAGATCGGGGATGCGGACACGGCGGACCGGATTGCGGCGGCGATGGATGCGGGGGACAAGGGGGCGTTCGACGTGGACGTTCCGAACCGGAAGTTCTACACGATCAAGGAACTGCTGGCGGTTCCCGGGATCACGGACGACATGTATTACGGGAAGACGGTGGACGGGGTGCAGATTTACGGGCTGGCCGACATTCTGACGCTCTACGGGAGCGGGCGGGTGAACATCAACACGGCGACGAAGCCGGTCCTGTTCTCCCTCTCGACGGGGATTGCGGAGGCGGACGTGGACGGGATGGTGTCGGCCCGGGAGTCGACCGACGAGGAGGACAACCCGGAGGTCTTCCAGAACACGTCGTACGAGGAGCTGAGCCGGAGCGGGATGTCGGAGGAGACGTACAACACCGTGGCGGGCCGGATGGCGGTGCGGTCGAGCTGGTTCCGCGCCCGGATGCTGGCCCGGACGGGTTCCGTCCAGCGCTGGGCGAGCGCGGTGATCCAGCGCGTGAATGCGACGACGCAGCTGATCCTCTGGGAGGACGACCTGCGGTTCGCGCCGGATCCGGAGGAGATGAAGAAGCAGGAGGAGGCGGAGAAGAAGTAGGGGGCGCGACCCCGCGGTAGACTGCCGCCATGAGACACCTGCTCCTGACCTGCCTGGCCCTGGCGCTTCCCGGGCTCGCCCGTGCCGAAGAAGCCGCCGCCTGGGATCCCTCCCGCACGCATGTCCTTGTCGCGAGCATCATCGAGTGGCCCGACGCCGGCCTTGCGCCCTTCAAGGACCCGCGCCGGGACGAGGGGCTCGTCGCGCAGTTCAGGGCCGCGGGGGTGCCCGCCGGCCAGATCGTCTTCCTCAAGGACAGGGAGGCGACGCTGGCGGCGATCCGTCGGGAACTGAAGGCCGTGGCGGCGCGGGCGGGCGAGGGGAGCACGCTCATTTTCTACTTCCAGGGGCACGGACTCCGGCACAAGGAGCGGACCTGGCTCGCCTGTTACGACGTGAAGGTGGGGGATCCGGCGACGGCGTTCGAGGTCGCCGAGATATTCCCGATCCTGGACGGCGGATGGAAAGGGGAGCGGCTCGTCCTGATCGGCGACTGCTGCCACTCCGGCGCCCTGGGCGCGGTCGTCGACCGGTTTGACGGGCATCCCCGCGTCCGCGCCGCCGCGTTCACTTCGGCGACCGCTTCGAACACCTCCACCGTGCGCTGGACGTTCACCGAGGCGCTGATCACCGCGCTGGCGGGGGACGGGCGGGTGGACGGAGACCGGGACGGGGTGATCACGTTCGGGGAGGTCGATGCGTTCGTGCGGTCGGAGATGAAGTACCGCGAGGGGCAGCTGACCCGCGCCCGGCTGAGCGAGCGGTTCGGGGAGGCCTTCATCCTCCGCAGGGTCGCCGCGGACCGGCCGGCTCCGGCGCGGGTGGCGGGGGGGCGGCAGGTGGGGGACTTTCTGGAAGCGATGGACCGGGAGGGAAAGTGGTACGTGGCGGAGGTGCTGGCTGTCGACGGGGAAAAGGTCCGGGTGCACTACCTCGGCTGGGACGCGAAATGGGACGAGTGGGTGACGGCGGAGAAGCTGCGCCCGATCGTGCGTGCGAAGCATGCGGTGGGGACGTTGTGCGAGGTGGAGTGGAAGAAGGACCGGTGGTTCCTGGCGCGGATCATGAAGGCGGAGGGGGACTGGTTCTACTACGTCCACTATGAGGGCGAGGAAGGGGACGACGACGAGTGGGTGATGGCGGACCGGATCCGCCCGGCTCCTGCGGGGAAGAAGCCTGTGCCGCCGGAGTTCGTGGCGCGGGCGCCGAGGGCATCCGGGAAGGGGGACGCGGTGGCGGCGCGCTGGCGGCGGGAGTGGCATCTCGCGGAGGTGACCGCGGTCGATGCCGGGGTGCATTCGGTGAGGTATGCGGACGGCGACACCGGCGCGCTCTCGGCGGTGGACCTGATCCCGGTGGATGAGGCGGGGGAGATCAGGGTGGGGGACCGGGTGCTGGCCTGCTGGGGGGGAAAGACGCGGATGTACCCAGCGGTGGTCGAGGGGAAGACGGCGGGCGGATGCCGGGTGAAGTGGGAGGACGGGACCCCGGCGACCGAGGTCCCGTTCGGTCAGATCGCGAGGATCCGCTGACGGCCCGAGGGGCTACGGCCCCCCGGTCGTCTTCTTTTTCCGGTACCGGATGTGCATCGCCCGGGAATAGGGGCGCGAATCGCCGTCGAAGACCGCCTCGAATTCGGACTCGCGCCCGCGGATCTCGTGGCGTTCATAGAGGCGCTCCGGCTCCGCGTGCGCGGCGGGGAGGGAGACCGCCGCGGTTTCGACGGCGGCAGGGGGAGCTTCCGGGGAGGCTGCAGCGGGGACCCGGGGAGCCGGGGCCGGGGAGAACGGCGGCTCCGGGACGGAGGACTCCCGGTTGATCGCCGACCGCGAAACGGCGGCGAGCGCGAGAAACGAGGCCGCGCTGAGGAGGGCACAGAGGAGGGCGGATTTCATGACAGGGCTCCTTTCCGGAGGATGAGGGTCGGGTCGAGGGCCGGATGGCGGGCGAGCCATTCGCCGGACGCCACCGCTGCGCCAACGCTGAGCCAGAGCGACAGCGGGTAATTCGTCGCGTCAGGAACGTCCGCGGCGTAGAGCGCGGCGTAGAACAGCCGGAAGGTCACGGCCGAGAGCGCAATGGCCCAGCTGCGGGCCATCCAGCGGACGTGGGCGGGGAAATCGCGCCGGGGAAGCGCGGCGAGGCCGAGCGCCGTCGTCGCGATCCAGCCGATCCCGAGGACGAAAAACGCCCCCCGCCCCGCCGCCCCACCCTTCGCATGCGCCGCGAGAACCAGCCCGGTCGGGCCGGCGAGACCGAGGACGGATCCGACGTAGGCGCGGCCGAGCCAGCCGTGGACCCGGCGCGACCGCCGCAGCAAGCCGACGCTGAGGAGTGCCGGGCCGGCCACGAGGCAGACCAGGCTCCCGGCGACGTGGCCGTAGAAGCAGGCGCGCCAGAGCAGGTCCCGCGACAGCGCGCCTTTCTCCGCGAGGAACGAGAACGAGTTCCGGAAGGTGAAGTACGGGAGCGAGTTGACGAGGATCAGGGTCGACAGGGCGAGCGTCGCCAGGGCGGCGAGGCGGAGGGTCCAGGGGGATCGGAGGACGGCGTTCATGGGGGTGTGGAACGCAAACCCGGGGCCACCGGGTTCGCCCCGGAGCGCGGCCCCCGGCGTATCCCGGGGGATACGCCCCCCACCGCGCCCGATACCCTTCCACAGGGGCGCGCCGTCCATTCTCATTGACCCGCCCCTCCCCTGGCCCCTACACTAAGGGGCTCCCCCATAGGACCTGAGTCGATGCGCCGACCTCTGATCGCCGGCAACTGGAAACTGAACGGACTCCAGTCCGCCGCCGTGACGCTGGCGGCCGCGATCCGGGAGGGGGTGACCCGGGATTCCCGTACCGAAGTCCTCGTCTGTCCGCCCTTTACGGCAATCGGGGTGGTGTCGGCGGCGTTGAAAGACACAGGAATTGCGGTGGGCGGGCAGGATCTCCACTGGCAGGACTCGGGGGCGTTCACCGGGGAGGTGTCGGGGGCGATGCTCGCGGATCTGGGATGCCGCTACGTGATCGTGGGGCACTCGGAGCGCAGGCAGTTTTTCGGCGAGACGGACGAGTGGGTCGGAAAGAAGCTGCGTGCGGCACAGGCGGCGGGGCTGGAACCGATCGTCTGCGTCGGGGAGCGGCTGGAGGAACGCGAAGGGAACGTGACGGAGGCGGTCATCGGGCGCCAGCTGGACGGGGCGCTCGCCGGGCTGTCGAAGGAGCAGATGTCGAAACTGACGGTCGCCTACGAGCCGGTCTGGGCGATCGGGACGGGAAAGGTCGCCACGCCGTCGCAGGCCCAGGAGGTGCACGCGTTCATCCGCGCGCGGCTCGGGACCCTGTCGGACGGCGCGACGGCCCGCGAGGTCCGGATCCTGTACGGCGGGAGCGTGAACCCCGAGAACATCCGGGGACTGATGGAACAGACCGATGTGAACGGCGCCCTGGTCGGGGGCGCGAGCCTGAAAGCGGACAGTTTTCTCAAGATCGTGAGGTGTTGACATGACCCTGCTGGTCACGCTGTTGACGGTCGTCTTCGTGCTGGCCTGCGTCTTCCTCGTCATGCTCGTCCTGATCCAGCCGCCCCACTCGGACGGCACGGGCGGTCTCGCGGGCGCCTTCATGGGCGGCGGCGGGGACTCGTTCCTCGGGACCCGGGCGATGAGCATGGCCGGGAAAGTCACGATCGTCCTCTCCGTCCTGATCGTGGCCCTCGCCATCACCATCAACAAGATCGGCCCCTCCAAGTCCTCCGGCTCGATCATGGAAGGCAAGGGGGATCCGAAACCGCCCGCGGAAGCTCCGGCGGACAAGTAACCGGCGATGCGGAGCATGACCGGCCACGGGCAGGCCCGTTCGCGAGACGCGGTCGACGCGATCGAGGTCGAGGTCCGGTCGGTCAACCACAGGTACCTCAAGGTGCACGCGCGGCTTCCCGAGATGCATGCGTTCCGGGAGGCGGACATCGAGGAGGTGGTGCGGGAGGGGGTCAAGCGCGGGGCGGTGGACGTCGATGTGCGCCTGACGAGCCGGCCGGATCCGAAGGAGAACCCGGTCGATCAGGATCTCCTGGCGCAGTACCACAGGAGCCTCAAGGCGGCGGGGAAGAAGCTCGGGATCGGCACCGAGGTCACCCTGGATGCCCTTCTCACCCTCCCCGGGGTCGTCCGCCGGGACGCGCAGCGCGGCGGGACGGACCGGGTCTGGCCGAAAGTCGTGAAGACGGTCAAGTCGGCGCTCGCGGACCTGGACGCGGCGCGGAAACGCGAAGGGGACCGTCTGAAGAAGCCGCTTCGCGCCATTCTCAAGGCGATTGCGGGGCTGATGGACGAGGTGCGGGAGATTGCGCCGACGGTTCCGCCGGCGTACCGGGACCGGCTGAAGGAGCGGCTGGGGCGGCTGCTCGGGGCGGGCGAGCCGCCGATCGCGGCGGCGGACCTGGGGCGCGAACTGGCGGTGTTCGCGGACCGGTGCGACATCTCGGAGGAGATTGCGCGGCAGGAGTCGCACCTGGCGGAGTTCGAGAAGCTGATCGCGGGGGGCGAGGACGTCGGGCGGCGGATGGATTTCACCACCCAGGAGATGCTCCGCGAGGCGAACACGATGGGATCGAAGGCGAACGACGCGCGGCTGACGCAGCGCATCGTGTCGATGAAGGCGGAGATCGAAAAGCTCAAGGAGCAGATTCAGAACATCGAATGAGCGTTCCGCGCACGAACGGGAAGCTGATCGTTATCTCCGGGCCGAGCGGGGTCGGGAAGACGACGATCTGCCGTGCCCTGCGCGGACGGGGACGGATCGTGAGGAGCGTGTCGGCGACGACGCGGGTGCCGCGGCCGGGGGAAGTCGACGGGAAGGACTACTTCTTCCTGACCCGGGAGGCGTTCGAGGCGAAGCAGGCGGCGGGCGGGTTCCTGGAGTGGGCGGAGTACGCGGGGTTCCTGTACGGGACGCCGCGGGATTTTGTCGAGAAGGAGCTGGCGGCGGGGAACTGTCCGCTGCTGGAGATCGAGGTGCAGGGGGTGGAGCAGCTGCGGGGCCTGAAGTTCCCCGGGCTGTACATCTTCCTGGCGCCGCCGTCGGTGGAGGACCTGAGAAAGCGGCTGGAGGGGCGCGGGGCGATGGCGCCGGAGGTGATCGAGCGCAGGATCGCCGTGGCCCGGAAGGAGCTGGAGAGGAAGGATCTCTACGATCACGTGGTCGTGAACGACACCGTCGACCGCGCGCTCGCAGAGGTCCTGAAGATCCTGGACGCAGCACTCTAAGGAGGCCGGAATGATCGAGCACAAGATGAAGATCGAGGACGCCATCCGGAAGGCCGGGGGGCGCTTCAAGCTGACGACGCTGATTCAGAAGCGTCTGCAGGAGTTGAACAAGGGGGCTCCGTCGCTGGTGGAGATGCCCGGGCGGGCGATGATCGACGTGGTGCTGGAGGAGATCCTGCAGGACAAGATCCAGCTCGTGACGGACGAAGAGCTGAAGAATTCGCTGCTGCAGGGCTGACCCCGGCCCGGCCCCGCGGCGGGATGCCGCGGGGCGGGGAGGAGGCGGACGATGACGGCGAAACGCGTGGTGGTGGGGGTGTGCGGCGGGATCGCGGCCTACAAGGTCTGCGACGTGGTGTCGCTGCTGTACCAGCGCGGATTCGACGTGACGGTGCTGATGACCGAGGCGGCGACGAAGTTCGTGACGCCGTTCACGTTCCAGACGCTGTCGCACGGGAAGGTGTACACGACGCTGTTCGACGAGTCGTCGTACGACCCGTCGCACATCTACCTGGCGGACAACGCGGACCTGCTGCTGGTGGCCCCGGCGACGGCCGATGTGATCGCGAAGATGGCGGTGGGGATCGCGGACGACCTGCTCACGACGTGCGTCCTGGCGCTGAAGGCGCCGCTGATGCTGGCGCCGTCGATGAACGACAACATGTGGAGCCACCCGACGGTGAAGGCGAACCTGGCGGCGATGGCGGCGCGGGGGGCGCTCTGCGTGGCGCCGGAGTCGGGGTACCTCGCCTGCGACCGGGTCGGGACGGGGAGACTCCCCGCGCCGGAGACGATCGTGGCGGCGGTGGAGGCATTCCTCGGACCCGGGCCGGGGCGGACGTTTCAGAAGGGCGCGAAGAGCTGATGCGGGTGCTGATCACGGGCGGCCCGACGCGGGAGTATCTGGACGACGTGCGGTGTCTCACGAACCCGTCGAGCGGGCGGATGGGGATGGAGCTGGCGCGGGCGGCGCGGGCGCGGAAACACGCCGTCACGCTGGTGACGGGGCCGACCGCCTTTCCGGACCCGGCGGGGGTCCGGGTGGTGCGCGTCACCTCGGCGCGCGAGATGGCCGCGGCGGTCGCGAAGGCGTACCCGCGCTGCGACGTGCTGATCGCCAGCGCGGCCGTCAGCGACTACCGTCCGCGGCTGCGGAAGGCGGGGAAGGTCAAGAAAGGGCCGGCGCGGGCGACCCTGGAGCTCGTCGCGAACCCCGACATTCTGGCCGCCTGCGGACGGAAGAAGGGGAGGCGCGTGCTGGTGGGGTTCGCGCTGGAGTCGCGGGACGGGCTGAAAAACGCCCGGAAGAAGCTCCTCGCCAAGAACCTCGACCTCGTCGTCCTGAACGATCCCGGCTCATTCGCCGCGGAGCGGATCGGGGCGACGTTCGTGTTCGCCGAGGGGGCGGAGCGGCTTCCGAAGATGACCAAGGAGAAGCTCGCCGGCGTGATCTTCGAACTCCTCGACAGGCCTCACGGCGGGGAATGCGCGTGCGGGTGCTGATCCCGGCTCCTCCCCGGCAGACTCACCGCGGCGCACGGCCCGATTCCGGCGCAGCCCGCCCATGACCGCCCTCCACGACCGCTTCTTCGCCGCCTTCGCCCGCGATCCTCAGCGCCTGCGCGTCGCCCGCAGCCCCGACCTCCCGCCGGACATGCTCTCCGACGAGCGTGTCGCGCCTCCGTGGGTCGTCTGGAAGCTCCTCCCGGGGCGCCATGCTCTCCAGGTCTACCGGGACTGGGAGGAGCGCAACGGCTGGCGCCTCCCGGAGTCGTTCCGCGCCTTTCTCATGGCCCGCCAGACGCTCCGCCTCGACTGCGGGATCGCACGCCTGGTCGCCTCCCCCTCGCATGCCCCGTTCCTCGACCTCGAGGAACTCATGGAGTGGGACGTCCCCCTGATCCGCGCGAAAAAGCTCCTCCCGGTCGGCGACGAGGCGATCGGCGAGGTCGGGCCGCTCTGCCTCGACCTCCGGGAACGCACCCCCGAGCCGCCCGTGGTCTACTGCGATGCCGCGGAGGACACCGTCTCCCCGCCGATCTGGAGCTCGCTTCCGAAGATGCTGGAGGGCCTCTCCTTTGCCATGGAGAACGACCTCCGGCTCTGGGAGGACGAGCGGCTCCTCGAGGCGTTCCTGGCGCTCGACCCGGCGGGGGCGGGGGGGCCGGGACGGGAGTACTGGAGCCGGGATGCGGAGGAGGACGGGGAGTAGGCCCCCGGAGATCGCCCCTCCGCTTCAGTCCCCCGCGGGGAGGAAGTCGGGATAGCCGCCGCGGACTGCGCGCCGGGGCCGCGCCTCCACCCGCTTCCGCAGCGCCTCGGTCGCCTGGTGCGCCAGCCGCGCCGGTTCCGG
>JABWAY010000496.1 GCA_013360825.1 Candidatus Brocadiia bacterium
CGCCGATCACGCCGGTCGGTGCCGTCCCTTCAACGGTCCGCGGCAGCCACGCCGGGTCGATGCCGAGCGCCGCCAGCAGCTCGGCGGACCAGTCCCGCCGCGCCAGGTCGAACAGGATCGTGCCGGAGGCGCCGGAGCGGTCCGACGCCAGCTCCCCGGTCAGTTTCAGGCGGACGTAGTCGTGGGGGAGGAGGATGTGGCGTGTGCGCGCGGCGTTTCCGGGCTCATGAGCCCGCACCCAGAGGAACTTCGGCGCGGTGAATCCGGTCAGGGCGTCGTTGCCGGTCACGGCGATCAGCCGCTCCCGTCCGAATCTCCGGCGGATCTCGTCGCACTCCGCCCCGGTCCGCTGGTCGTTCCACAGGATGGCGGGGCGGATGACGGCCTGCGCCGCGTCCAGCAGGACCAGCCCGTGCATTTGCCCCGTCAGGCCGATGCCGGCGATCGCGGCGGGATCGGTGCGCGTCGCGGCGAGGACCGACCGCACGCCGGCGCAGGTGGCGTTCCACCAGAGCGCGGGGTCCTGCTCGCTCCAGAGCGGGCGCGGCGTCGCGCACGGGTACCCGCCCGAGGCGACGCCGACCGCCCTCCCGGCCCCGTCCAGCAGCAGCGCCTTCGTCGCCGTCGTCGAGACGTCGAGCCCGAGAAACAGGCTCACCGCACCCCCGCGAGCAGCTCCACCACGAGCTGGTCGAGCCTCTCATACGGAAACCCGCGCCGCCCCAGCGCCGCCCGGTCGAACGCATGCCGCCGGAGCGCCTTCGCCTTCGCCGGCGCATACCCCCCCTGGAACGGCCTCATCGACCGGAACTCCGCCCCGATCTCCGCGAGCAACCCCTGGATCTCCCGGTCCTTCCGGAACGCCTCCGCCTTCTCCTTCAGAATCAGGTACGTCCTCATGCACCCCCGCGCGAACGCCTTCACGTCCCCTTCGTCCGACGTCCGGTAGGCGTGCGCGTCGAAATGCCGCGGCCCCTCATACCCGACTTCCTCAAGGAACTTCACAATGAAAAACGCCGATTTCAGGTTGTGCGCGCCGAACCGGAAGTCCTGGTCGTACCGGCCGGGAGCCTGGTCGTTGAGGTCGACATGGAAGAGCTTCCCGGCGTCCCAGGCCTGCGCCAGCGCGTGCGTGACGTTCAGCCCCGCCATCTGCTCGTGCGCCACCTCGGGATTCAGGCCGACCATCTCCGGGTGGTCGAGCGTCTGGATGAACGCGAGCATCGCCCCGGTCGTCGGCAGGTAAATGTCCGCCCGCGGCTCGTTCGGCTTCGCCTCCAGCGCGAATTTCAGGTCGTACTTCCGGTCCCGGACGTACCCGCAGAGGAAGTTGAGCGCGTCCCGGTACCGCTTCAGCGCCCCGAGCAGGTCCTTCCCGGCGTCGGTATCCGATCCCTCGCGCCCGCCCCAGAACACGTAGATTTTCGCACCGACCGAGACGCCGAGATCGATCGCACGCATCGACTTCTGGAGCGCGTACGCCCGGATCCGCGAATCGGGGTTCGTGAACGCCCCGTCGCGGAACGCCGGGTCGAACGCAAGATTCGTGGTCGCCATCGGAACGACGAGGCCGGTCTCGCGCAGCGCCCTGCGGAAGTCCGCAAGGATCCGCTTCTCCTCGGCAGCGGTCGCATCGATCGGCACGAGGTCGTTGTCGTGGAAGTTGACCCCCCAGGCGCCGGTCCCTCCGAGGAGCCGGACGATGTCGGCGGGGGACCGCACGGGGCGTGTCGGGCCTCCGAAGGGGTCGCGCCCCGGGTTGCCGACCGTCCAGAGGCCGAATGAGAACCTGTGTTCCGGGGAAGGGGCGGGGACGCGCGGCATCGGTGGCTCCTGGGTGGGGGGGCGGGGGGATTCTACCGGGAGTGGGGGCCGAAGGCCTGTCCGCGATGGGGCCGACGCGGCGCGCGGTCGGGCCCTTCCCGCGCGTGCTCCCGGCCCGGGCCGTCGTGCGG
>JABWAY010000124.1 GCA_013360825.1 Candidatus Brocadiia bacterium
CCTGGGAGCTCCGGCAGCGACCTTGGACGCCGGCGCGGCGGCCCGGGAGACCGGCGCAGCGGAGGCGCGGGAGGGTGATGCCGAACTGCCCCCGCCCTTCGCCGCGCGGGCCTCCGCGACGCAGGTCGGGCAGTAGAAGAACTCTCCGCGCTGCAGCGCGCGGCCCTTCTGGATGTCTGCCTCGGAGATCTCCGCCTGGCAGCGACGGCATTCGGCCATGGTGTTCTGCTCCTGGAGACGAGCGGGTCATCCCTGCGACGGATCCCCGGGACCCGTGTTTGGCCCATTATAGAACCCGACCCGGCGGGATCTTGCAACGAAAGCTGCACGGCCGATTCGCGGGCGTGCGGGGAGGTCAGCCGGCCGTCGTCGTGTCGAGCAGGCCGCGCCAGCGCGCGCGGCGCAGGCTCAGGGACCAGACGACGCCCGCGAGAACGACGCAGAGGACCGCGAACCCCGCCAGGATCCCGAGGATCGCCGCGTCGGGAACCGGCGACAGCACCCGGTTGAACGAGAGCCCGACGGAGCGGCGAAGCGACTCCAGCCACCATGTGACCGGGGAGGCGAACGCGAGAGGTCGGACCCAGACGGGGAGGAGGTCGATCGGGAAGACGGCCCCGGAGAGAAGGAAGAACACGCCGCCGATCGACTCGGCCATGAGGTCTCCGTGGCGGGCGACATGAAGGGCGATTCCCGCGATGGCGAGGCCGAGGGAGGTCACGGCGACGAGGCCGAGGATGCCGGAGAGGGCGAGGGCGAGGGGCCGGACCTGGGGCAGTTCCAGGTTGAGAGCGAACAGTCCGGTGGCGACCAGCACCGTGACCCCCAGCGCGGAGAAGACCGACCGCGCGAGGGCGCTGCCCGCGAGATACGGGACGACGCCGGACGGGGAGAGCGCGATGTACTTGAACATCTGGTACCGCTCGCGGTCCTCGATCACCGTCATGGCCATTCCCCCCAGCGCGATCGGCACGAACTGGAAGGCCGCGTTGCCGAACCAGGCGGGGGCCAGGAACCCCGCGGGGTTCCCCGCCGCGCCGGCCATCAGCCAGAGGATCATGGCGCCGGCGACCGGACGGATCAGCATCCACGGGATCCAGGACGCGGGGCTTCCCCAGTTCGTCTCCTTCTTCCAGGTGAGCGCGAACCCCGTGCGGACCGATGCCGCGAAACGCTTCATTCCCATTTGAGCGTCAGGCTCCCTTCTCGCTTGGCCCGGCTCTCCATGGCCTGGAGAGTGCGGCGGGCGCAGAGGAGGAAGAGTGCGGCGAGGGCGGCGAGGGCGGCGGTTTCGACGTGGACGGGGAGGAAGCCGGTGCCGGGTCCGAGGGCGGTCTGGCGGATTGCGTCGAGGCCGAGGGCGAGGGGGAGGAGGGAGGCGGAGGCGGCGGCGAGGGGGAAACCGAGGTCGCGGAGCGGGAAGTAGAACCCCGAGACGAGGTAGACGGGTTCCTGGGCGACGGTGGCCCAGCGCTGGGCGCCGCGGCCGAAGAGGAGAAAGAGGGAGGAGAGCATCATGCCGAGTCCGTAGAGGGCGGTGAGGGAGAGGAGGAAGATTCCGGCAGCGGCGGCGAGGCCGGAGACTTCGAACCGGATGCGGAAGACGACGAGGCCGAGGGCGAGGATGACGGTGGAGCGCATGGCGGTGCCGAGCATGCCGCCGACCGCCATGCCGAGGAGGATCGACATCCGCGAGATGGGGGCCATCATGTAGATATCGAGATTGCCCATGTCCTTTTCCCAGAAGAACTGCGCGGCCATTCCCCAGAGGACATTCATCCAGAACGCGGTCATGACACCGCCGAGGACGACATAGGCTTCGTACGCCGCCGGCGCACCGAGGGCGCGATAGACGAAGATGTACCCGGCCGTGGCGAGGGCGGGGAGGAGGGTGTCGAAGAGGAGCCAGGAGAGTTCCCGGTTGGCGGCGACGACCCGGATCCAGGCGCGGGCGCGGATGGCGCGGAGGTTTCTGCCGAGGGCGGTCATGCGTTCTCTCCGTCCGTGCCGAGGGACCGCCCGGCGATGGCGACGAAGACGTCCTCCAGGGTGACCTGGTGCTTGGAGAGGTTGAGGACCTTTCCGCCGAGGGAGCAGAACGACTGGAGGGCGGCGGGGAGGGCCGAGTCGTCGGGGAGGGTGAACCGGAGGGTCGTGGAGCCGCGCGCCGCATCGGTGGCGAGGCCGGACACGGTCACACCGGGGGTGGCGCGCAGGGACTCCGCGGCCCCGTTCAGCCCGGCCAGGGACACTTCGTAGACCGCCCCGCCGCGATGGGCCGCGATGAGATTGGCGGGGGTGTCGCAGGCCTTGACCTGGCCGTCATGGATGATGGCGACGCGGTCGCAGAGGTCCTGGGCCTCCGCGAGATAGTGGGTGGTCAGGAGGAGGGTGCGCGTGCGGTCTTCGGCCATCCACTCGCGGATGAATCCGCGCGCGTGGCGGGCGATGTGGGCGTCCAGCCCCAGGGTCGGTTCGTCCAGGAACAGCACGGAGGGATTCGTCATGAACCCGCGGATCAGGTTCATTTTCTGGCGCATCCCGGTGGAGAGACGGTTGATCCGCGTCCCCGCGTCCTTCGCGAGCCCGTACTGCGCGATCATCCGGTCGATCCGCGACAGCGCCGCGGCCGTCGTCAGCCCGTAGAGCTGGCTGAAGACCCACAGCTGCTCCCGGATCGTCAGCAGGCCGTACCCGGACGGTTCTCCGCCGCTGACCATGTTGATCCGTTCCCGGACGCGCTCGCAGTCCCGGACCACGTCGAGCCCGCAGACCTCGACGAGGCCGGAGGTGGGGTAGAGCAGGGTGCAGAGGATCTTGATGAGCGTGGTCTTGCCCGCGCCGTTGGGGCCGAGGAGGCCGAAGAGTTCGCCGGGGCGGACGTCCAGCGTGACCCCGTCGAGCGCGCGGAACTCGGAAGGCGGCAGGCCGCGGCCGGCCGGCTTGCGGAAGGTGCGGGTGAGATCGGCGGTGCGGATCGCGGAGTCCATGGGAGGCGGGATTCTATCGTTCCGGGGAATGAAAGGATCGAACTCATCCGTGGAGGAGGGGGGCGCGGGGGACGCAGGGGACTTGCGCGGAATTAGCCGGGTCTTAGCACTTTCTTAACAATGCCCGCCTACGCTCCGCTCCTCAGAACCCCAGAGGAGACTGCCCATGCGACTGTTCGCCGGCGTGCTGCTTGGACTCGCCGCCCTGACCGGGTGCGGGGGAGGGGAACGGAAGGCCAACCACCTGACCGTCGCGGGGTCGACCGCATTCACGCCCGTCGCCCAGAAGCTCGCGGATGCGTTCAAAGCCCGGCGCCCGGGCGTCACCATCGACGTCCACTCCCTGGGCTCGATGGTCGGGATCAAGAGCACCAACGAAGGGGGATGCGACATCGGGATGGCCGACCTGGTCGAGCTTCCCGAGACCGCGAAGTCGCTCAAGTCCTTCGCGGTCGCGCGGGACGGCATCGCGGTGGTCGTTCACCCGAACAACCCGGTATCGGGGCTCACCGCCGCCGAAATCGGGGGGATTTTCGACGGCACGATCGCCAACTGGAAGGACGTGGGAGGGCCGGACGCGGTCATCACCGTGATCTGCCGGGAGGAGAGCAGCGGGACGCGGCGGTCGTTCGACACGATCGCGAAGGTGAAGGGGCGGGTCACGAAGTCCGCTCAGTTCCAGAACTCGAACGGGGCCTGCCGGGCGGCGGTGGCGAGCACGCCGAACGCGATCTCCTACGTGACGCTGGTCCAGACGGATCCGTCGGTCAAGCTGCTCAAGGTGGACGGGGTGGAGCCGACCATCGAGAGCGTTCGCGCCGGGAGCTATCCGTTCGCGGCCACCGACTTCCTTCTGACGCGCGAGGATCCGGCGGGGCTCTCGAAGGAGTTCATCGACTTCGCGCTGAGTCCCGAGGGGCAGAAACTCATCGTGGAGGCCGGACTGATTCCCGTGAAATGAAGAAAGAGACCGCGATCCGGCTGACGCTGCTCGGCCTGGCCATGTCCACGGTGACGGCCCTGGCGGTGATCACGACATTCATCCTGAAGGAGGGGGTGCCGGTGATGTTCCGGCAGGGCCCCGCGCAGTTCCTGTTCGGGACCGAGTGGCGCCCGTCGGCGGAGCCGCCCGTCTTCGGCGTCTGGGCGATGATCGTCGGCAGCTTCGCCGTGACGGCGGGGGCGCTTGCGATCGGGTTCCCGGTCGGGCTCGGATCGGCCATCTTCCTTTCGGAGTTCGCCCCCCGCAGGATCGCGGGGCTCCTCAAGCCCGCCCTGGAACTCCTCGCGGGCATTCCCAGCGTCGTCTTCGGGTTCATGGGGATGCTCGTCCTCCTTCCCTGGATCCGGGCCCACGTCGGCGGTCCCGGCGCCAGCGTCCTGGCCGGGTCGATCATCCTCGGGATCATGATCCTGCCGACGGTCATCTCCATCTCCATGGACGCGCTCCGATCCGTCCCGCGCAGCTACCGCGAAGGGTCGTTCGCGCTCGGCGCCACGGGCTGGCAGACGACCTGGCGCGTGACCCTCCCCGCGGCCCGCGCGGGGCTCGTCGCCGCGGTCATCCTCGGCATGGGCAGGGCCGTCGGCGAAACCATGGCCGTCATCATGGTCACCGGCAACACGGTGCAGATTCCACGGTCGATCACCCAGCCGGTCCGCACCCTGACCTCCAACATCGCCCTGGAGATGAACTACGCGGACGGCGAGCACCGCGAGGCGCTCTTCGCCACGGGCGTCGTCCTGTTCGCGATCATCATGATCCTGAACACGATCGCCAACGCGGTCAGCCGCCTGGGGAGACGCTCGTGAGAATTCCCCCGCGCGCCGTCCACCTGACGATGCTCGGATTCCTCTGGGTCGTCACCCTCTCCGCGGTCGCCACCCTGGCGGGCATCGTCGGCTGGGTGCTCTGGCGAGGACTTCCGTCCGTCACGCCCCGCTTTCTCTTCTCCATGCCCGAGGCCGCCGGGGCCGAGGGAGGAATCGCCTCGGTGATTCTCGGGACGCTGTTCATCATCATCTCCGCCGTGCTGGTCGCGACCCCCCTCGGAGTCGGCACCGCGATCTACCTCGTGGAGTACACGCGGGAAAGCTGGGTGACCCGCGTGATCCGCTACGGCTCGGACTGCCTCGCCGGCATTCCCTCGATCATCTTCGGACTCTTCGGCTACGTCTTTTTCGTCCTGTTCCTCGGATTCCGGTGGTCGATCCTCTCGGGCGCCCTGACCCTCGCCCTGATGTCCCTTCCGACCATCATCCGGACCAGCGAAGTCGCGCTCCGGTCCGTGCCCCAGTCGTTCCGCGAGGTCTCGTACGCGCTCGGGGCGACCCGCTGGCAGATGGTTCTCCGCGTCGTCATCCCCGGCGCACTTCCCGGCATCGTCACCGGCATCGTGCTCGCCCTCGGGCGCTCGATGTCCGAAACCGCCGCCGTGATCTTCACCGCGGGAACCGTCCTTCCCGACCGCGTTCCCTCGTCGCCCGGCGACTCTGTCCGGACGCTCGCGGTCCATTTCTACATCCTCGCCACCGAGGGGGCCACAGACGCCCAGCCGCGCGCGTTCGGCACCGCCGCGATCCTCGTGCTCGCAATCCTCGTCATCAACGTCTCCGCGTACACCCTGATGCACCGCTTTCTGGCGAGGTACCGGTGACGCCGCTGATCGAAGCGAAGGGGTTCGGTGTATCGATCGGCGGCGCTGCGGTGCTGCGCGGGCTGGATCTGCACGTGATGCCGCATGAGATTCTGTCGATCATCGGGCCGGCGGGAAGCGGGAAGACGACGTTCCTGCGATGCATCAACCGGCTTTCGGATCTGGTGCCGGATCTCGCGGTGAGCGGGGTTCTCACGCTGGAGGGGAGGGGCGTCTTTGCGCCGGAGACGGACCTGGCCGACCTGCGCCGCCGCGTCGGGATGGTCTTCGCGGTGCCGATCCCGCTGCCGCGGTCGATCTATGAGAACGTCGTGTTCGGTCCCCGGCTCCTCGGGATCCGGGACCGCTCCCGGCTCGACGCGATCGTGGAGAAGACGCTTCGCGCCGCGGTGCTCTGGGACGAGGTGAAGGACCGGCTGGGGACGAGCGGGACGAAGCTGTCGGGCGGGCAGCAGCAGAGGCTCTGTCTGGCGCGGGTGCTGGCGCTGGAGCCGAAGGTTCTGCTGCTGGACGAACCCTGTTCGGGGCTGGATCCGATTTCCACGGCGAAGATCGAGGAGGCGCTTCAGGAACTCAAGCCGCAGCTCTCTGTGGTGCTGGTGACGAACAACGTGAAGCAGGCGGCGCGGTCGAGCGACCGGACGGCCTTCCTGCTGATGGGGGAACTGGTCGAGCACGGGCGGACGGCGGAGATGTTCACGTCGCCGACGGACACGCGCACGAACGACTACATCTCGGGGAAATTCGGCTAATGCTGGCATCCCGCGACCTGCAGCTGTGGTACGGGGACTTTCACGCGCTGAAGGGGGTGTCGATGACGATCGAGCCGCATTCGATCACGGCGATCATCGGGCCCTCGGGGTGCGGGAAATCCACGATGCTGAGGTGTTTCAACCGGATGAACGACCTGGTGGAGGGGTGCCGGGTGGAGGGGGAGGTTCTGTTCGAGGGGCGGAACATCTACGGGCGGTACGACCTGACGGAGCTGCGGAAGCGTGTGGGGATGGTGTTCCAGCGGCCGAATCCGTTTCCGCTGTCGGTGTTCGAGAACGTGGCGTACGGGGCGCGGATTCACGGGCTGGCGGGGGGGGAACGGCTGCGGGAGTCGGTGAAGAAGGCCCTGATCGCGACCCAGCTCTGGACCGACGTGGCGGACCGACTGTCGACTCCGGCGCTCGACCTGTCCGCGGAGCAGCAGCAGCGTCTGTGCATTTCGCGCCTGCTCGCGGTGGCGCCGGATGTCCTGCTGATGGACGAGCCCTGCTCCGCGCTGGACCCGCTGGCGACGCAGCACATCGAGGAGCTGATGCTAGAATTGAAGAAGGACTACACGATCGTGATCGTGACGCACAACATGCAGCAGGCCGCGCGCGTCAGCGACTTCACGGGATTCATGCTGCTCGGGGAGCTGGTCGAGTTCGGGGAAACGGACACGCTCTTTACCGCTCCGCGCGACCGGCGGACGGAGGACTACATCACGGGGCGCTACGGATAATGAAACGGCACTTCGACGACGAGCTCGCGAGCCTGAAGGAGCGGCTGCTCCGGATGGGGGCCCTGACCGAGAAGATGATCCATCTGTCGGTGAAGGACCTGTTTGCGCGGACGGAGGTGGACCGGAAGGAGCTCGAGAAGCTCGAGCGCGAGGTGAACGACCTGCAGATCGTAATCGACGACCGGGCGGTGAAGCTGATTGCGCTGCGCCAGCCGATGGGGGCCGACCTGCGGCTGCTGTTCATGTCGAGCCGGATCGCGGGGGAGCTGGAGCGGATCGCGGACCAGGCGATGAACGTGATCGAGACGACGCATCACTACATCGCGGAGGGACCCGGGCTGAAGCCCGTGGTGGACCTGCCGCTGATGGCCGAAATGTGCCAGGAAATGGTCCGCGAGGCGCTGGACGCCTTTGTCCGCGGCGACGTGGGGCTGGCGAAGCGCGTGCTGGAGACGGACGACAAGGTGGATGCGTGCAAGGTGCGGATGTTCGACGAGATGCTGGAGCAGATGACCCGGGATTCCTCCACGGTGCGGCGGGGGATGTGCATCGTGCTGATTTCGCGGAACCTGGAGCGGATCGGGGACCACGCGACGAACATCGCGGAGGAGGTGATCTACATGGTGGAGGCGCGGGACGTGCGGCACCATCACGGGGAGGCGCCGCCCGCCGCGGGCGGTTCGAAGGCCTAAGCAGCTCCACGATGAAATCGTGCCATTCAGACGACGCGGTTTTCGACGACGCCGCAGGACGTTGAATAACACGAGGAAGGACGGCACAAGAGCATCGTGGAGTTACTCAGGAAGGAGCCGATCGACTGACCACAATCCTGGTGATCGACGACGAGGCCGACCTGGTCACGCTGGTGAGATACAACCTCGAGCGCGAGGGGTGGCGGGTCCGGTCGGCGTCGGACGGCCTGGCGGGGTACGAGGCGGCGAAGCGGGATCTGCCGGACCTGATCCTGCTGGACCTGATGTTGCCCGGGATGGACGGGCTGGAGGTCTGCCGGCGGCTGCGCGCGGAGGCGCGCACGGCGCGGATCCCGATCCTGATGCTGACGGCGAAGGGCGGGGAGTCGGATCGCGTGGTCGGGCTGGAGATGGGCGCGGACGACTACCTCTCGAAGCCCTTCAGCCCGCGGGAGCTCGTGGCGCGGGTGAAGGCGGTGCTGCGGCGGGCGGCGCCGGCGCCGGACGCGGAGGCGGCGAGGGCGGTTGCGGCGGGGGATCTGCAGCTGGATCCGGGGAGGCACGAGGTGACGGTGCGCGGGAAGCCTGTTTCGCTGACGGCGACCGAGTTCCGCCTGCTCCATGCGCTGATGCGTCGGCCCGGGCAGGTGTTCTCGCGCGACCGGCTGATCGACGGCGCGATCGGGGAGGATACGGCCGTCGTGGACCGGACGATCGACGTCCACGTGACGGCTCTTCGGCGGAAGCTGGGGAAGGCGGGCCCGATGATCGAGACGGTGCGGGGGGTGGGGTACCGGCTGAGGGACGCTCCGTGAGTCCCGGGCGGCGCTGCTGCTGAAGGAACCCGCGTTCCGGCGCGCCCTCGCGGCGCTGATTCTCCTTCCCGGCATCGGCCTGGGACTGGTGGGGCTTGTGCTGGGCTGGGGGATGTCGCGCCTGGTCGAGCGGGGCCGGCATCAGGATCTCGAGAGGCTGGCGGCGTCCCTCGCGCCGCAGGTCGGTTCCGCCCGGGCGGGATTCGAATCCGGCGGAGGGGAGGAGGGGGCCCGGCTTCTCGCGGGCATCGCGGCCGCCTCGGGGGTGCGGGTGACGGTTTTTGACGCGGCGGGGAAGGTGCTGGCCGACTCCGGCCGCGGCGCCGTCACGACCCCGGACGTGGTGGCAGCCGCCGCCTCCGGGCGCGGTCTGGCCCGGAGCTACGATGTCGTGTCCGGGCAGGATGCCGATTCCGCGTCGTTCTACAACCGGGAGGTTGCGCCGTTCGTCGTGCGGGTGGCCTCCCCGACGTCGACGGTGCGCGAAGCGGCGGACGGCGCGATGACGGCGGTCCTCGTCGCCACGGGGTTTGCGTGGCTGTCGGTGGCCGGGATCGGCGCGATCGTGCTCTGGGTGCTCTGGTCGCGCGAAGCGATGCTGGGGCTCGCGCTGCGGGAGCCGAAGGCCATCTTTCCCAGGGATCTGTCCGGAGAGCTCGGGTTCGTCGCATCCAGGCTGGAGGCGCTGAGGGAGGAGAGGCAGGTCGCGGATCGGAGTCGGCGTGCCGAGAAATCGGAAGCGGATGTGATTCTGTCGGAGATGTCGGACGCGGTGCTGTCCGTGGACGCGCAGGCCCGGATCCGACTCGTGAACGCCTCGGCGGCGCGCCTCCTGGGGATCGATGCGGCCGGCGCGGCGGGGAAGCCCATCGGCGGGATCGTCCGCGCGGAGGGGATCGCGGACCTCGCCTCCCGCGCGGCGGCCGGGCAGACGCTGTCGACGCGCGTCGAGACCCCCGGCCCGCCCCCGCGCACGCTCGATGTGCAGGCCCGCCCGATGCAGGATCCCGGCGGCGCGGTCCTCGTTCTCCGGGACGTCACGGAGGAGGCGCGGTTCGCCGACATGCGCCGCGACTTCGTGGCCGGCGCCTCGCACGAACTGCGCACGCCGCTCAGCGTCGTCAAAGGCATGGTCGAGACTCTTCTGGACGGCGCTCTCGACGACCGGGCCAGAGCCCGGGAGTTCCTGGAGGTGATCGAGAGGCAGGTGAAGTCGCTGAACAACCTGGTCAATGACCTGCTCGACCTCGGGAAGCTCGAGTCCCGCCCGGAGTTCACCCCGCGCGTGACCGACGTCCCGGGGATCCTGGAGCGGGTCGCCGCCGCCTGGGCCGCGGCGGCGAAAGACAAGGAGGTCGAGTTCCGTTTCGAGGGCGACGACCCGCTTCCGCGCCTCATGGCCGATGCCGCCCTGCTGGAGCGCGCCTTTTCCAACATTGTCGAGAATGCCCTTCGTTTCACCCCGCGCGGCGGGACGGTGACCTTCCGGACGAGCCGCGAGGGGGACCGGGTGCGCGTGGAGATCCGGGACACCGGGCCGGGGATTCCGGAGACGCACCTCAAGCGGATCTTCGAGCGGTTCTACCGGGTGGACCGGGCGCGTTCGCGGGAGGCGGGGGGAACGGGGCTCGGGCTGTCGATCGTGAAGCATGTGATCGGGCTTCACAAGGGCGAGGTGTGGGCGGAGAGCGAGGGCGGGGCCGGGGCGGTCTTCGTCGTGCGGCTTCCGGGGTTCGGGTAGCGGGGAGGGGCGCGGTGGCGGCGGGGGACGCGCCCCGGTACAATGCCGCGGGGGGAAGAACCCGCGGGAGCCCACTCTGCTGCGAATCCTGTCCGCCGTCTGTCTCTGCGCCCTGTTCGTGAGGGCGGAATCCCCGATGCGGGATCTCTCCCGGCCCGAATCCCGCGAGACCTACTCCGGGGTCGTCATCGAGTGGATCGGGCAGGAACCCCGGATCCCCGTGCAGAAAGTCGGCGACCGGAGCGAGCCCCCCGAGGGGTTCGAACTGTCGTACACCGCCCACCTCCGGAACCTCTCCGGGAAGAATTCCGAACCCCTCCTCGTGCGGTGGATGATCGACGGATCCGTCGCCGGCACCGAGACACTCCCGGGCATCGGCGCCGGGCGGACCGCGCGCTCGTCGATCGCCTGGACCGCGGTGGACGGTCGGCACTGGATCCAGTGCGAACTGGTGGGGACGGGGGAGTGGCTGACGATCGCGAGCGACGCGCTGACGGTGCGCGTCCTGGTCGAGAAGGCGACGCTGGCGTCGCACGAGGCGGTGGCGGGGTCGTTCGCGCGCCGTCTGCAGGACTCGTTCGCGCGGCTGCACGCGTCCTGGTCGGCGATCCGGCAGGCGCCGTGGGCGATCGAGGGGGTGACGGAGCGGTTCCGGATCGACGCGGTGGAGGTGTTCGAGCGGGCGCCGGGCGGGTCCGGGGTGCCGGCCGCATTCC
>JABWAY010000125.1 GCA_013360825.1 Candidatus Brocadiia bacterium
CGCCCGAGCCGTCGGCACCGCACTCCGCCGCAACCCCGTCCCCATCCTCGTGCCCTGCCACCGCGTCCTCGCCGCCGGCGGCCGCATCGGCGGCTTCTCCGCCCCCGGCGGACTGGACTCGAAACGGCGCCTGCTCGCGCTGGAAGGATGGGAAGCGGAGGCCCCGGTCCGCCCTGTCGGGGCGGCGCGATGATCGCCAGAGGCGGAGTGCTCTACGCCGTCCTCCGCGAGGAGGCCTCGCTCGACACCGTGGACGTGCTCGCCTGCGGCGTCTCGGAGTCGCACCTGGCCTCCCGCCTGGAGGACTTTCGCCGCACGACCACCGGGAAGACCCGCCGCCTCGTGAGGGTGAAGCTCGTCATCGAGGAACTCCTCGACGACGTGCAGGAGCAGCCGGTCCGGACCTGAACGCCGGCTACTTCTCCTCCGCCTTCAGCTCCTCCGGGACCGCTTCGCCCCGGAGCCAGCCGTGCACCGCCTCCCGCACGTCCTGCGTGATCCGGTGCTCGCCCCGGTACGGGAAGAACTCGTGCGCGACCCCGTGCTCCCGCAGCATCTCGCTCAGCGCTTTCCCGCTCCGGAACGGCACCACCGTGTCGTCCACCCCGTGCGCAATCAGGATCCGCCGCCCCTTCAATGCCTCCCAGTCCGAGTGCTCCGTCAGCGCAGGGTCCATTCCCCCCCCGATGCAGACATACCCCGTCACCACCCCCGCGTGCTCCAGCCCCGCGTGCGCCGCCACGAACGCCCCCTCGCTGAACCCGGCCAGGTAGACCCGCTTCGCATCGATCGCGTACGCCCCCTTCAGAGCCTTGATCGCCCGCGCGACGTTCGCCGCCGACAGCTCATACCCCCGGCGGGTGTTCTCCTTCCCCGACTCCCACGGCGACCAGCCCCGCGCGACCCGGCCTCCGAACGCCCCCATGACGTAGGGCGTCTCGAGCGAGGCCACGATGAACTCCTCCCCGCCCCAGTCGCTCAGTCCCTCCAGAAAGCGATCGGCCTGGTCGCCGCGGCCGTGGAGAAGGAGGAGGAGGCCGAAGGAGCGGGCTTCGGGCGTCGTCTCCGGAACGCGGACCAGGCAGGGGAGGAGCGCCCGCCCCTCGACCCAGGTCGTGCCGTTCGCCCCCCTGCCGTCGGCGGCGGCGTTCTCCTCCATCTTCGCCACGAGCGCCTTGTACGCCTTGCGGCCGCGCACCGGGTCGAGATCGGTGTCGCCCTTCAGGTGCTCCACGTCCGAGAACCCCGCCTCAACCGCCTGCTCCAGCGCCCGGACGGCGTCGGTCCTGTGCCCGCCGAGAGAGAGGCAGCACGCGAGGTTGTACCAGGCGTTCGAGTCCTCCGGGCGCCGCCCGACGTGCGCGAGGTAGGCTTCGGCGGCCTCGTCGAATTTCTTCGCCGCGTACAGCCGGTCCCCCTCCTGCGACGCCGGCGGGGCCTGCGCGCCTTCGATCGCCTTCTGGATCGCGTCGGTGAAATCCCCGGCGGGGCAGGGAAGCGTGGCGAGCGTGAGGAAGAGTGCGGCGAGGAGGGGGGTGAGTCGCATCGCGGGTCTCCGGAGGGGGCGGGGTGTGGGGGCAGGGGAAGGTGTCCGGCGGGTCATCCGCGGATTCTATGCACCCGGCCCGCCCTGCGGTCCAGCATTCCGGCGTTCCGTCCGCGCGGGGCGGCCCGGTCACGCCGCCGTCCCCGCAACGGATGGCGGACCTCCGCCCCCGCCTGCCTTAGACTGTGCGCCCCCACCCATGCCCGAGCCCGACTCCACCAGCTACCTCTCCCACATCCGCGCGTTTTCCGTCAACGCGCGCCGTTTCCTCGCCGCCGGCGCGCTCTGGTCCCTCGGCCAGGCCCTCCTCCACCTGACCCGCAACCTCTACTGGAAGGAGTCCGGGTGGACCGAGGCCGGGATCGGCACCCTGCTCTCGGCCAGCCAGCTCGGCACCGTCCTCTGCACGATCCCGGCGGCGATCCTGATCGACCGCTGGCGCTCGAAGCCGCTCCTCGTCCTGTCCGTCTTCGCCACCATGGCCGCCAATGTCGGGCAGGTTCTCTGCCAGAGCCGCGGCGCGGTCCTCGCCTCCTCGTTCGCCGCCGGCGCGGGCTCCGCCGTCTTCCTCGTCGCCTCCGCCCCGTTCTTCGCCCGCCACTCCACCCCGCGGGAACGCACCCACCTTTTCGGCGTCTCCATCGGCCTCGCCGCCCTCGCCAACGTCCTCGGCGCCTTCTCCGTCCGCCTCCTGGAGCCCTGGCTCGGGCACGGGGCCGAAGCGCTGCGCACGATGATGCTCTGCGGCGCCGCGGGGGGCGTCCTGGCTGTCGCGCCGCTCGCGCTTCTCCGCGAGACCCCCCGGCCCGAGGTCCCGCGCGGACTCCGCCAGCTGCTGTTTGCGCGCGACTGGGGTCTGATGCTCCGCCTCTGCGCCCCCGACATGCTGATCGGCCTGGGCGCGGGGCTGACGATCCCGTTCATCAACCTGTATTTCCAGGGGCGGTTCGGGAAGTCCGCGGGGGACATCTCGGTCTACTACGCCGCGTCCCACGCGATGAACATGACGGGGTTCCTGCTCGCGCCCGTCTTTTCCCAGCGGTTCGGCAAGGTCGCCGTGATCGCCGGGTCGCAGCTCCTGTCCATTCCCTTCTTCGCCTTCATGGCGTTCACGGGGAGCCTCCCCGTCGCCGTGGCGGCGTTCCTCCTCCGTTCCCTCCTCATGAACATGGCCCAGCCCGTCAACGCCGCGTTCGTGATGGAGCGTGCCGCGGAGGACCAGCAGGCGGTGATGAACTCGTTCAAGCAGCTCTCCTGGAACGGCTCGTGGACCGTCTCCGCCCTCCTCGGCGGCTGGCTGATCCACGGAACCGCCGTCGGGCGCGACGGCTACACGCTCCCGATGCTCCTCACGATCGGCTGCTACCTCTCCGGGACCACGCTCTTCCTCGCCCTCTGGGCCCGCCGCACGGCCCCCCCGGATTCTCCCCGAACTCCGAACGCTCCGGCGCTTCCCGCGATAACATCCACAGGTCCGGGCGATTAGCTCAGCGGCCAGAGCGGCTGCCTTACACGCAGCGGGTCGGCGGTTCAAATCCGTCATCGCCCATCTGGTAGACTGTGGCCATGGCGCGAAAGAAAAAAGGCCGCGGCCGGCCGAAACTGAAACGGGGGGACGCGAAGTCGGTCCTGATCCAGGTCCGCGTCACCCCCGAGGAGGCGAAGGCGATCGAGGCGCAGGCGGAGCAGCAGGGGCGCCCGCGATCGGAGTGGATCCGGCGGAAGCTGGTTCCGGGGGACGACCCGTCGAACGGGCGGGGGGACGTGCCGAAGGAGTGAGCGCGGCGGCGGGGGTCAGAAGACCGGGACCGTCTTCTCCACCTTGCCGTCCTTCGAGATGCGCACGAGCCGGAACGCCGACGTCACGCCCCAGCACGTTCCGTCCGGGCCGAAGGTGAATCCGCCCCAGTACTCGGGCCAGCCGGGGAGGGCGTCGACCTCGAATTTCCGCGCGGCGCCGTCGGGGCCGAGGAGGGCGCCGTGGCGGAGGCCGCCGCCGGCGATCCAGGTGCGGTCTCCCGAGGAACCGCGGCCGTAGTTGTAGCTCCCGGTGACCTCGAAGGTGCTGACCTCGCCCTTGGCGGTGATGCGGGCGCAGAGGTCTTCGTAGGTGACGACGGTGGCGACGCCGTCCCGGACGAAGGCGTGGGCGCCGCTCCTGGCCGTGTACCAGAGCTTCGCGTCCCCCGTCGCCTTCAGACCGGCGACGTCGATCCAGCGGATCGTGGCCATCTGGCCGTCATTCCGCTGCTGCCACTCCGCCTGGCCCGCGCGCTTCAGGTCCTTGGGCATCGCCGCCCGGTCCGCTTTGGGTTCGGCGGCGTCGGCGGCGGGATCGTGAAGCACGAACGCCGTCTTCCCGGCGGGGTCGATGCCGACCAGCGCGATCCGTCCCTCGACCTCCACGCGCCCCCGGTCGCTTCCGTCCGACAGCGACAGGAACCGGACCGACGGCTTCGGCCGGCTTCCGATGGCGACCAGGAGGTCCCCTTCCGGCGCCGCCTGAATCTCCCCGCAATCGGCGACGGTCAGCGTCTCGGTCCAGCCGGCGGTCTCGTACACATGGACCGTCTCTTCGTCGTCCTCGAGAAAGAGGCGCGACCCGTCGCGGCTGAAGACCAGCCCCCCGACGCGCGCCCGGATCCAGATCCGCGACTTCACGTCCATCGAAGCGGCATCGAGGACGTAGAGGACGCGGCTCGCACCGCCGGTCACCACCGTCTTCCCGTCCGGGCTCACCGCGACGGCTCCCAGTCCTCCCCATTCCGGGTCGCGGGCGGAGGCGAGGCCGGCGAGGGCGAACGTCAGGGCGAGGGCGGGCAGGCGCATGGGGGACTCCTCACGGGGGCTATTTGGATACTTCGGATTCGATCTCGGCGCAGTAACTCCTGCCCGCGGCGGCGAAGCCCGCGAGCGATGTCAATTCGGCGTCGGTCAGAGCCCGGTCCCAGATCGCGAGGTCGTCGATCTCTCCCGCGAAGGCGCCGAATTCCGGCATGCGCGGGGCCTTCGGGCGTCCGATCGCGAGAAACTCGGATCCCGGGGCGGGCTTCTCACCCAGCGTGATCGGCTGCGGCCCGGGGTGCGGGAGCCGGTCCGAGGGACGGCGCGGACCCCGGCGATCGACCGCCGATCCGTCGCCGATGACGCCGTCCACCGCGATCGTCACCCCCCGGTCCCCGTCCCACCGCACGGCGATGTGGTGCCAGCCCGAGAGCACCCCCTCGGCGGGGGCGAGCGCGGTGATGTGGATGAAGCTGAGGAAGACGCCTTCGATGTCCCCCGCGGCGGGCCGGCCGATCCGGCCGACCCCGATCTGGAACCCGGTTCCGCGTTCTTCGCCTCCGCCGTCGTACCAGACCATCGCCCGTGCCGCGGCGGGCCGCACCCACGCGGCCACCGTCTTCTGGGAAAAGCCGGGGAGGCTCAGATACGAGGAATCCCCGTCGAATGCGGCGCCGGCACCCACCCGCCCCGCCCCGGCCTTCGTGCTCACCGCAATCGCGACGATCATGTTCCCGCTCGTGTCGCGCCAGCCGCGGTGACCCTCGTGCTCGACCTCCGTGTCCGCTTCGAACGTCAGCGCCAGGCGGCATCCCTCGTGAAGCGTAAACGTGGAGGCCACGACGGGCGGCGGAGGGGGCACCCGGTCAGGGACCGGATTCACCGGGACGCGATCGGGCGGGGGGTGTGTTCCGCGGTCGGGCGGAACCGCCCCGCCGCCGCCCGTACCGCCGGGGCTCCCGGTGTTCAGGGTCCGGTCCGCCGCGGTCCCGCCGCCGGTGTCCGGGACGGGAGACGACTTGAGTGTCAGCCGAAGCGCCAGGAGCAGGAGGAGGACGGCGCAGCCCGCGATCACATAGAGCGCCTTCTGCGCGTTCGGCACTCCCGGGCCCGAGGTCGGCGTCAGCGCCGCGACGTCCACGGTCCTCGTGGCCCCGGGGAAACCGCCGGCCGGGCCCGCGGCGGCCGCGGCAGCAGGAGCCGCGGCAATCTCCGGGAGCAGTTCGAGCGCCGGGCCCCCCTTCTGCATGTCCGCCAGCACCTCTGCCGCCGTCTGGTACCGCTCTCCGGGGCGCTTCGCCAGCATCTTCATGCAGATCGCCGCCGTTCCGGCGCTGATCTCCGGCCGGCGCGAGCGCGGATCGGGGATCGGCGCGGACATCACCTTGTGGAGGATCGCGATCACCTCGGTCCCCGTGTACGGCGGCGAGCCGGTCAGGAGGTGAAACAGCGTCGCGCCGAGCGAGTAGAGGTCGCTCCGGTGATCCACGCCGCTGGTGTCCTCGATCTGCTCCGGGCTCATGTACGCCGGCGTCCCCATCGCGGACGCAGCCTGCGTCAGACCCGCCTGGCTCTCCCCGGACCGCTTCGCCAGCCCCAGGTCCCCCAGCTTGATCTTCCCGTCCTTCGTCACCAGGATGTTGTCGGGCTTGATATCCCGGTGCACGATCTTCTGCCGCCGCGCCTCCTCCAGCGCCTTCAGCACCGGCGCAATCGCGGCCAGCGCCTGCTTCTCCGCGAGCGGGCCTTTCTTCAGGCGCGACCCGAGCGTCCCTCCGTCGACGTACTCCTCGACGATGTAGTGGAGCCCCGTGCCCGGGTCCCGGTCGGCGTCCATCATCGCGACGACGTTCGGGTGGCGCAGGGCCGCCGCGACGCGGGCCTCGCGGAGGAACCGTTCGGCGAAGTCCGGGCTGGCGCGGGCGATGTGGGCGGGGAGGACCTTGAGCGCGACGTCCACCCCGAGCGTCTGGTGTTTCGCGAGATAGACGGCGCCCATCCCGCCGCGGCCGATCTCGCGGATCACGACGCACCGGCCCACGACGGTCCCCGGGGCCAGTCCGTCTCCAGAAGTGTCGGGCATGCGGGGATTGTAGCGGAGATCCCGTGAGGGGGCCGCGCTACCGTTTCCTCAATTTGCGGATGGCGTCGCAGTAGCTCTGTGTGCGGGCGGCGAAGCGTGGAAGTGCGGCGATTTCCTCGGGGGTGAGGGCCCGGTCCCAGATGGCGAAGTCGTCCACGATGCCGCGGAACCCTCCCGGGATTCCGGCGGCGCCGTCCATCCGATCGCCGGGGCGGAATCGCCCGATGCTGACGGGGAGGGAGTCGTCCACGGCGGGGGTGTCGGGGAGGGCGTGGGGGCCCGGGACGGCGCGGACGGTGTCGCGCTGCACCGTCGAGCCGGCCAGGATTTTCCCGTCGATCGCCAGGCGGACCGTGCGCTCGCCGTCCCACGAGGCCACGATGTGGTGCCACGCACCCGCCAGGCGGGGACAGGGGGCGACGGCGTCCAGGGTCCAGAAACCGAGGTTGATCCCCGCTTCCTGCTGCCTCCAGTGATCCCAGGTTGAGCGTTCGTGGAATCCGACGAGGAAGGCCCGGCCGTACTCGCCGGTCGCGCCGGCGGCGAACAGCAGTCCGGGCTCCTGTCTTTCCAGGGCGACCCAGGCGGCGATCGACCGCGCCGTCAGCGCGGGGAGAACGAGCCGGGACGATCCGGTGAATCGCACCCCCTGGCCGACCCGGCCCTTGATGAAGCTCGGCACCGGCGGATCGCCGGCGGGGGCGTCGTTCCCCGACCCGCTGACGTCCAGGATGCGCGCGTTCCCCTGCTCCATGCGGGCATCCGCGGCCTCGAACGTGAACGCCGCGACGCACCCGTCGGCGATCGTCTCCTCCGGTTTCGGCGGCGCCGCCGGAGGGACCGGCGGGTCGGTCGGGGCGGGGGTCTCCGCCACCGGGTCCGGCGGAGGAGGGTCGGCAGGCTCCGCCGCCTTCCGCGCGTCCTCGATCTCCCGGCGGATCGCCTCGCAGTAGCTCGATCCCCCCGACGACAGCGTCCAGAGTTCCTGCATCTCCTCGAGCGTCAGGGAGCGGTCCCAGACCGCGACCTCGTCCAGCAGGCCCCGGAAGTACGTCTGGCCGGTCCGCCACCACGGCGCGCGCAGCCGTCCGATCCATGTGCGGGCGTCCGCGTCGGGGACCGGGAGTTCGGGGAGCAGGAACGGCTGGGCGGCCGGAGTCGGGTCCCAGGGGCCCGCGGCGAGGACGATGTGTCCGTCGGGCGCCCGCCCGTCGATCAGGACGCGCACGACGCGCCCGCCGTCCCAGCTGACCACGACGTGGTGCCATCCTCGCCTCAGGTCGTCATACGGAACCGCGACGTCCTGGTGCCAGGTGCCGAGGAACAGGCCGTACGAACTCACCGCGCCGTCCTTGAACCCGCCCGGCTGGAAGACTCCGATCTGGAATGCGCGGAGCGGCGTCTCCGACCCGCCTCCGTCGTACCACCCCATCTGCAGCTGGACCGCGGGCTGGACCCAGACCGAGATCGTCCGCTCGGCGAGCGCCGGGAGTTCGATGTGGTCGTTCGCGCCGTCGAACGAGAGCGCGAGACCGATCCGGCCCTCGACCGTCGGGGGACCGCCATGAAGCGTCCCGACGCCGACGCGGCCGGTTCCGTCCTCGATGACCGACAGGTTGCCGCGGGCCGAGATCGTCGCGGGCTCGAAGGTCAGGGCGACGAGCGCGCCCTCGGAGAGCGGCCGCCTCGGGACCGCGGGCGGAGGATCGGCCGGGCGGGGCGTCGGGGCCGGCGGTGGTTCGATCGTGGGGACCGTCGGAGACTTCACCGGCGTTGTCGTCCCGGCACCGGCCGGGTCCGGAGCCTCAGGCGACACCGGATCCCCGGGGCCCCCCTCCCGGGCGGCTGTCTCCGCCGTCTTCTGCGCGACCGCCGCCTTCGACGACTGTTTCCGCGCCCACTGCGCCACCAGCGCGACCGTCACCGCCATGACCGCCACGGACATCCACGCGATCCACGGGTACCGGGTCAGCGGCGTCCCCCCGCCGGTGAGGTCCACCTGCCGCGGGCCGACCGGGCGCGGAGCCGCGGCGAATTCCGGGGTTCCCGCTGCGCCGGACACCGCCACCCCGGATCCCGGCCGCCCCCCTCCGGCGCCGCCCCCCGCCGGCTCCAGCTCCAGTAGCGCAGGCGGCGCCGCCACCCCCTCCGGCGCGCTGACCTGCCCCTTCAAGAGGTCGCTCAGCACCGCGGAGGGAGACTGGTACCGCTTCGCCGCATCCTTCTCCAGCATCCGCATCACGATCCCCGCCGCCGACTCGGACAGGTCCGCCCGGATTGCCCGCGGATCCGGAACCGGGGCCGTCATCGCCTTGTGGAGGACGTTGTAGACGTCGTTCCCCGGATACGGCGGCTGCCCGGTCAACATGTGGTAGTAGGTCGCCCCCAGCGAATAGATGTCGCTCCGGATGTCCACCCGCTTCGAATCCTCGATCTGCTCCGGGCTCATGTAGAACGGCGTCCCGATCGCGCTCGACGACTTCGTGATGTCGCTCGACCCCTGCAGCTTCGCCAGCCCCAGATCCGCCAGCTTCACCCGCCCGTCCTTCGAATACAGGATGTTCCCGGGCTTGATGTCCCGGTGGACGATTCCCTGTTTTTCCGCCATCTGAAGCGCCTTCGCCACCCCGGCGGTCACGACGGCGGCCTGTTTCTCGCTCAGCGGTCCTTTCTCCATCCGGTCCCCGACCGACCCCCCGTCCATGAACTCCGTGATCATGTAGTACAGACCGGTCGCGGGATCCTTGTCCGCGTCCATGATCGCGAGCACGTTCGGGTGACGGAGTTTGGCCGCCAGCCGCGCTTCACGCAGGAAGCGTTCGGCGTAATCGGGGGAGCGGCGGGCGATGTCCTCCGGGAGGACTTTGATGGCGACGGGGACGTCGAGGGTGAGGTGGCGGCCGAGGTAGACGGCGCCCATCCCGCCGCGGCCGAGTTCGCGGACGACCTCGCACTTCCCGATGACCGCACCCGTCGCAAGATCTTGTGGGTGAATCCGTTGCGTCTGGGCGCCGGAAGCGGCGACGGCCTCGGCGTCCGAGAACGCGCGCCGGATCCGGTCCCGCTGGCTGTCGTTCGGTGGCTGCATCGATCGCTCCTTTGACAGTCAAAACAGGATTTCCGGGGGCGTTCGGCAGGAAATCAGGGAATTCCGCTCTCCAGGGCTGTCGGAGAAACCGGCTTTCCGTGCGCCGGGCGCGGCTGCCCCAGGCTCCAGGTCCTCAGCGGATGGACGGGACCCGGGCACTCCCCGAACGGCCGGAATCCGAGCCGCGCGAGCAGGTCACACTCTCCGTCGCGTGAAGAGTCCGCGGCTGCCGAGCGCGCAGGTGCCGAGTCCGACCAGCGCCATGCCGACACCCAGGGGGGACCAGTACTGGCCGTCGGTCGAATCGTGGACGAGGAGCTGAACCAGAAGTCCCCCGACGAGGATGAGTCCTCCCGTCGAGACCAGGCCGATGGCGCGCGCCCGGGCCCGCTTTTCGGCGAGCTCGAACGCCTGGAGGACCAGCTCTTTCACCATTTCCGGGTCCATCCCGCGGGCGAGGAGGGCCCTGGCGACATAGTCGCGTGTGACGCCGCTGCGGGCGAGGCTGCAGGCGTAGTCGAGGGAGACGCGGCCGCCCATGCGGATGGCCCTGTTGTCGTGCCCCACGGCGCCGGACTCCGGCCCGCCGGAGTTCTCGAGCGCTCCCTGAAGGAAGTTCTGTGGATCCAAGTGTGCCTCCCGGATGGAACCGGCCCAGTCTATCGGCGCGTGGGGCCGTCCGGGGCCTATAATCCCGGCACCCGCGTGGACCCCACCGCCCCCCGACCCTTTCCTGCGACGCTCTGGACCGCAGTCCTCGCCGCGCGCGACCGCGACGGCGCGGACTGGCGGCGGGCCATGGACCGGCTCATCACGGCGTACTGGAAGCCCGTGTACTGGGTGGTGCGCTCGCGCTGGTCCCGTCCGCACGACGAGGCGGCGGACCTGACGCAGGGATTCTTCCTGCACCTGCTGGAAAAGAAGGACGCCCTGGCGGCAGTCGCCCCCGGGCGCGGGAACTTCCGGACCTGGCTCCGCACGGTCCTCGACAATTTCATGCGCAATGAGCATGAGGCGGCGCGCGCGCAGAAGCGCGGCGGCGGGCGGACGCATGTGCCGATCGACGCGGCGGAGGATGCGCCGCCGCTCCCGGCCGCGGGGCTGACGCCGGAGCAGGCGTTCGACCGGGCGTGGGCGCTTCATGTCTTTCATGCCGCGGTCGCCGACCTGCGCGCGCGCTACCGTGCGGACGGGCGCGACGCGGCCTTTCGGTGGTTCGAGCGGCACGAACTCGACCCGGACGCGCCGAGTTGCGCCCGGATCGCGGAGGAGGCCGGGGTGAAGCCGCACGAAGTCGAGAATGCGCTCAAGGGGGCGCGGGCGGCGTTCGCCTCGGTCCTGCGCGAGCGGGTGCGGGAGACGGTCGGGGAGGACGGGTCGGTCGAGGAGGAACTCAGGGCGCTTCGGGCGTCGCTGGGGTAGTCGGGGAGGTCTCCGGCGGCGGGGGGGATTCCCCGGGGGGCAGAGCGTCGTGCTCGCCCGAGAGCCGGACCAGCGCCGCGCGGCAGGCCTGCATCAGCGCGACCGACGCCGGCCAGTCCGCACCGGACGGCCGGATCGCGTCCCCCGCTTCCACCGCCA
>JABWAY010000126.1 GCA_013360825.1 Candidatus Brocadiia bacterium
AGCATCGCGATCGCGACCACCGCCAGGCCGGCGCTGGCGCAGAATGCCGCCACCGGCCCGGCGCGCCACCAGAGCCAGCCGAATCCGAGGCCGGCGGGAAGCGCGGCGAGCCCGGAGCAGAACCAGTAGAGGCCGTAGGCGGTCCCGCGCAGGTCCTTCGGGACCAGGTCCGCCACCATCGCGCGCGCGACCGACTCGCCGAACGCGCTGAACAGGGCGTACACGGCCAGGATCCCGGCCCACGCCGCCTTCCCCGTCGCGAACGCGAATCCCGCGTAGCACACCGCGAAGACGGTCCATCCCCCGAGGACGGCGGCGCGGCGGCCGAACCGGTCCGCGAGCGCCCCCGCCGGGAACGCCAGGATCGACCGGAGCAGGGAGTGGGCGCACCAGAGCAGCGCCAGCACCTCCGGGGTCCACCCGCAGTCCGCCCCGCGCAGGAGGATGAAGGCGTCCGAGGCGTTGGCCAGCGTGAACACGAACGCGGTCGCCAGGAACCAGCGGAACCGCCCGTCGAACGGCTTCAGCGAGAGCCGCGGCGGCACCGTCGGGATCTCCCCGGGGATGTCGCGCACCAGACGCCCGATCACGAGCAGCACCATCCCCGCCGGGATCGCCGTCCAGAGGAAGACCTCCCGCAGGTCCCGCCCGCTCGCGAGCAGCGCCGCCGCCAGAAGCGGCCCGATCGCCGCCCCCAGGTGGTCCATCCCGCGCTGCACCCCGAACGCCCGCCCCCGCGCCTCCGGATCGCACGAGTCCGCCAGCAGCGCGTCCCGCGCCGCCAGCCGGATCCCCTTCCCCACCCGGTCCAGCACCCGGATCGCCAGCACGTGCCACGCCGCCGTCGCCGCCCAGTAGAGCGGCCTCGCGCCGACGCTGATCGCGTACCCCCAGAACACGAACGGCTTCCGCCGGCGCGCCCGGTCGGACCACCACCCGCTCACGATCCGGAGCATCGAGGAGACGCTGTCCGCGCCCCCCTCCACGACCCCCACCCAGACATGCGTCGCCTTCAGCGTCCCCATGATGAAGAACGGCATGAGAGGGAAGATCATCTCGGAGGCGATGTCCGTGAAGAACGACGCCAGCCCGAGCGCCCAGACGTTCGGGCCGAGGCCGCGCAGCAGCCGCTTCAGCATCCGCCCGCTACCCGGCGGGAGGACCGTCCGCGGCGCGGGCGGCGTCTCCCCAGACCTCGTGCAGCTGCTCCGGGGAGGCCTGCCCGCGGATGAAACGGCGCACGACTTCGTCCTCGCTCGCGAAGACCTCGTCCGGGGTCCCGTGGATCCGGATCGCCCCCTCGTGGATCATCGCCCAGTGATCCCCGATCTTCCGCGCGCTCGTCATGTCGTGCGTGACGATGATCGAGGTCACGCCGAGGGACTGCTTCATCTTCACGATCAGCTCGTTGATCACGTCGCTCATGATCGGGTCGAGCCCCGTCGTCGGCTCGTCGTAGAGGAGGAATTCGGGGTCGGTCGCGAGCGCGCGCGCCAGCGCGACCCGCTTCTTCATCCCCCCGGACAGGTCCGCCGGAAAGACGTTCTCAACCCCTTTCAGACCCACCGTCGCCAGAGTCTTGCTCACCAGCGCCGCCCGCGCCGTCGCCGGCACGCGCTCGTGCTCGTCCATCGAAAACGAGACGTTCTCGGCGACCGTCATGGAGTCGAACAGGGCGCCGCCCTGGAACAGCATCCCGAACCGCCGGCGGATCGTGTTCATCTGCCGCTCGGGGACATGCGCGATGTCCTGACCGTCGATCAGGATCTGCCCCTCGTCCGGCCTCATCAGCCCCAGGATGTGCTTGAGCAGGACCGACTTCCCGCACCCGGAGCCGCCGATCACCACCAGCGCCTCGCCCTTGTTCACGACCAGGTTGACGCCGCGCAGCACGTGCTTCCCCCCGAGCCGCTTGTGAAGATTGCGGATCTCCAGCATCACTCCGCCCATTCCGGCCGGATGGCCGCGAAGAGCACGGAGAGGAAGAAGTCCGAGACGAGGATCAGGATGCAGCTGGTCACGACCGCCTCCGTCGCGGCCTTGCCGACCCCGGCGGCGCCGGGTTCCGTGTTGAATCCCTTGTAGGAGGCGACCAGCGCGATCAGGAGCCCGAAACACGAGGACTTCGCGCACCCGACCGAGATGTCCCAGACGGTGAGCCAGTCGAGGAGGTTCGCGTAGTGGAAGGCCCACTCGACGTTCAGGACGTTGACGCAGATGAACGTCCCGCCCGCGATCCCGATCAGGTCCGCCATCAGCGTCAGGAACGGGGTCAGAAGGACGCAGGCCAGGACGCGCGGGAGAACCAGCCACCGCACGGGATTCGTCGCCAGCGACCGGAGCGCGTCGACCTGCTCCGTGACCGTCATCGTCCCGACCTCGGCCGTGATCGCCGCCCCGACGCGGCCGGCCAGCATCAGCCCGGTCAGCACCGGGCCCAGTTCCTTGACCATCGACACGCCCACCACCGCGCCGACCATGCTCGTGATGTTCACCCGCCGGAACTGGTTGAACGACTGCACCGCCAGCACCATCCCCGTGAACAGCCCCGTCGTCAGGATCACCGGCATCGACCGCACGCCGATCAGGAAAAACTGGTCCACCAGCACCCGGCGCCGCGGCCACCGCCCGAACAGGCTCCGGATCGTCTCCAGCAGAAGCAGGAACACCCCGCCCGCGGTGCGGAGATTCTCGACCATCGTTCCGACGAACGGGAGGTGCGGGCCCATGAAGGGCCGGATTCTAGCGGCGGGAGGAGCGGAACGATAGGGAAGGGCGGCGAATGACCCGCCGGGCGGGCGCCGCCGGGGAAACCGCACGGGTACAATCCCCGCCGCGCATGAGCCTGACCGCCGCCGAAATCGTCATCGCCTGCAGCGCCGGGGTCTTCCCCATGGCGGAGGACCGGAACGGCCCGCTGGTCTGGCTCTCCCCCGACCCGCGGTCGATCCTCCCCCTCGAGCAGTTCCACGTCCCACGCCGGCTCGCCCAGACCCTCCGATCCGGCCGGTTCCGCTTCACCACCGACCTCGCCTTCGAGACCGTGATCGACGGCTGCGCGCGCCCCGACACCTGGATCTCCCCGGAGATCCGCGCCGCGTACGTCGATCTCCACCGGCGCGGGATCGCCCACTCCGTCGAGGCCTGGCAGGGAGACGCCCTCGCCGGGGGGCTCTACGGCGTCCACCTGGGCGCCGCCTTCATGGCCGAGTCGATGTTCCACGCCGCCCGCGACGCCTCCAAGGCCGCCCTGGTCGCCCTGGTCCGCCACCTCCGCCGCATCGGCGTCACCCTCTGCGACACCCAGTTCCTCACCCCCCACCTCGCGCAGTTCGGCGCCCTCGAGATCCCCCGCGCCGACTACCTCGCCCGACTCCGCCCCGCCCTCGAGCTCCCCGCCCCCTGGGGCCCCCCCGGTCCCCTCACTGCCACCAATGGTTCACAGGAACGCCCGCCGGCCCCACAATGAAGGGCCATGCCTGAGAGCTTCCGATTCTCGACCGAAATCCGCGTCCGCCTCCCGGAGACCGATGCCATGGGCATCGTCTTCCACGGCGCCTTCTTCACGTACCTCGAGGTCGGCCGCATGGACTACCTGCGCAACCTCGGGCTCGCGGGCTCCCACGCACAGCCGATCCGGGACTTCGCGAACGTCGTCGCCCGCGCCTGCTGCGACTTCCGCTCCCCCGCCCATTTCGACGACCCCCTCATCGTCCACGCCCGCATCGCCGAAATCCGCCGGACATCCTTCCGCTTCGATTTCCTGATCGTCCACAAGCAGGAGGCCCGCGTCGTCGCCGAGGGGCACACGGTCCATGTGGCGATCGACCCGGGGACCGGCCGGCCGATTCCCGTCCCCGAAAATTTCCGCGAACGCATCCGCCGGTTCGAAGGCGCCGCCCTCAAGGACCCCGCCTGACCCTTTCAAGGAGGCCTCCATGCCCATGACCTTCGTCGTCCCGTTCGACGGTTCCGAGCGGTCTGAAATGGCCATCCCCTACGCCGTCGAACTCGCCCGCCGCTGCGGCGGCGGCGTCCGCGTCCTCCGCGTCATGCAGAGCGCCATCGAGGGGTCCTCTCTCCCCGTCTCGCTTCAGCAGACGATGCGCAAGCGCTCCCAGGTCGAGCTCGCGCGGGCCGTGGGGCGGCATGCGGACGGGGACATCGACGTGAAGGGGATTTCGAAGATGGGGAACGTGATGGACGAGATCACGGGGGCCGCCGTGGATGCGAGCATCGTGGTGATGACCACCAACGGCCGCACCGGTCTCGACCGCTGGGTCATGGGCTCGGTCGCGGAGGCCGTCATCCGCCGCGTCGCCGTCCCCGTGCTCATCATCCGCCCGCCGGAGAAGACCTCCGTGGCCGCGGCGCGTCAGGGCGCCGGGCGCATCCTGACCGATGTCCTGATCCCGCTCGACGGCTCCGCGACCGCGGATGCGGCGCTGTCCGTCGTCCCCGGGCTCGGCCGGGAGATCCGGTTCCACCTCCTCACCGTCCTCAGTCCCGGAGGCCCCGACCCCGCGCGCGTCTCCTCGGTGCTGACGGCGGCGGCGAAGCGCCTGACCGACGGCGGACACACCGTGGCGACCGCGACCGTCGAGGCCCCCTCTCCCGCGAAGGCGATCGTCGATTACGCGCAGAAGCAGGGGTGCAGCATGATCGCGATGGCCACGCACGGCCGGAGCGGGCTGTCCGAGATTTTCCTCGGCTCCGTCACCGACCGCGTCCTGCGCACGACCGGCGTGCCGGTGCTGGTCGTCCGGCCTGGGAGAAAGCTCTGGGCGGGGGGAAAGCGGCCGCTCGCCCGCGTCCGGAAGTAGCCGGGGGGGCGGTCCCCCGGCGAACGCACCCGTCCGATCCACGGCCGGCGCTCACGGGCGCCGGCCGCTCTATTTCCCGACCCCCTTCACGTCGTAGAGGATCTCCTCCTCCGCGTCCACCTTCCAGGCGCCGTCCTCCTCCATCAGGTGGACGATCCACTCCATCCCCCCGTCGCTGCTCTTCACCGCACAGCGCAGCCGGCGGCCGTCCACGGTGATCGACGGCGCCCCGAAACTCCGGTACCGCTGCTCGACCACCGGGTCCTTCATCCGCTCCCGGAGCACCACGGCGGAAAACTCCACCGCCCCCATCGCTCCCAGCGCCTCGGGGGTCGAATGCAGCTGCTCCGCGAGCGTCTTCATCGTCCCGGGATCCTTCTTGAACCCCTCCAGCGCCTGCTCCGACTCCTCGCGCGACCGCGCCGTCAGCATCCCCCACTGCGTCTTCGCGTCGGCGCTCAGATAGGCCGCATGGATCCGCTTGAACACCGCCTCCGGCGGCTCCGGCTGCGGCGGCTTCGCCCGCCCGTCACCGCATCCCGCCAGCAGGCAGACCGCGGCCGCCCACCCCCACCCCCGCACCGTGCGCATCGCCCCTCCGGTCACAAAAAAAGCCGGGGCCACCTTCGGCCCCGGCCTGGTCTCCAGATTCCCTACGGCGCGCCGACCTTCTCTTCCTTCTTCGCCGGCAGCTGCGAGTCGAAGTACAGGTGCCCGTCCTTCATCGTCACCTTCACGTGCGACCCCGTCGGGATCTCCCCGCGCAGGATCGACTCCGACAGCGAATCCTCCACCAGGTGCTCGATCGCCCGGCGCAGCGGCCGCGCCCCGAAGTCCGGATTGAACCCCTGGTCGATCAGGTACTCCTTCGCCTCCGTGGACAGCTCGATCGTGATCTCCCGCTCCGCCAGCCGCCGCTTCACACCCGCCATCTCGTACTCCACCACCGTCTGAAGGTCGACCCGCGTCAGCGACCGGAACATGATCGTGTCGTCCAGGCGGTTCAGGAACTCCGGCCGGAAATGCTTCTCGATCTCGCCCAGGATCATCTTCTTCGACCCGTCGTACGACCCGTCCGCCGTCGCCTTCTTGAACCCCAGCGACGTCTGGTTCTTCAGCAGGTCCGCCCCGATGTTCGAGGTCATGATCAGGATCACGTTCCGGAAGTCGATGTGCCGCCCGAACGAGTCGGTCAGCCGCCCCTCCTCCATGATCTGCAGCAGCATGTTGTACACGTCGCCGTGCGCCTTCTCGATCTCGTCCAGCAGCACCACCGCGTACGGACGCCGCCGGATCTTCTCCGTCAGCTGCCCGCCCTCCTCGAACCCGACATACCCCGGAGGCGCCCCCACCAGCCGCGACACGTTGTGCTTCTCCATGTACTCCGACATGTCGATCTGGATCAGCGAATCCTCCTCGCCGAACATGAACTTCGCCAGCGCCTTCGCCATCAGCGTCTTCCCGACCCCCGTCGGCCCCACAAAGATGAACGAGCCGATCGGCCGCTTCGGATCCTTCAGACCCGCACGGCTCCGCCGGATCGCCTTCGCAATCGCCTTCACCGCCTCGTCCTGGCTCACCACCGTCTTGTGAAGCTCGTCCTCCATCTTCAGCAGACGCTCCGCTTCCTTCTTCTCCAGCCGCGACAGCGGAATCCCGGTCATCTTGCTCACCGTCTCCGCAATGATGTCCTCGTCCACCATCCCCTCGGCTTCCTTCGCACCCTCCCGCCACTCCTTCTGGATCCCTTCCTTCTTCTTCCGGAGCTGCGCCGCGGAGTCGCGCAGAAGCGCCGCGCGCTCGTAGTCCTGCCCCGCGATCGCCTCGTCCTTGTCCTTGTCGAGCTTCGAGATCTCCTTGTCGAGGTCCTTCAGGTCCGGCGGCTTCGTCATCGACCGCAGCCGGATCCGCGCCCCCGCCTCGTCCATCACGTCGATCGCCTTGTCCGGCAGGAACCGCCCCGTGATGTACCGGCTCGACAGCTCCACGCACCCCTCGAGCGCCCCGTCGGTGTACTGCACCCGGTGGTGCGCCTCATATTTGTCCCGCAGCCCCTTCAGGATCTCCAGCGCCTCTTCCTTGTTCGGCGGGTCGACCATGATCGTCTGGAACCGCCGCTCGAGCGCGCCGTCCTTCTCGATATACTTGCGGTACTCGTCAAGCGTCGTCGCCCCGATGCACTGGATCTCGCCGCGCGACAGCGCCGGCTTGAGCACGTTGGAAGCGTCGATCGCCCCCTCCGCGCCGCCCGCCCCGACCAGCGTGTGCAGCTCGTCGATGAACAGGATGATGTGCTTCGCCCGCCGCACCTCGTTCATCACCGCCTTGATCCGCTCCTCGAACTGCCCGCGATACTTCGTCCCCGCCACCATCAGCGCCAGGTCGAGCACCACGATCCGCTTCTCCTTCAGGATCTCCGGCACGTTCCCGCCGATGATGTCCTGCGCCAGCCCCTCCACGATCGCCGTCTTCCCGACCCCGGCCTCGCCGAGCAGCACCGGATTGTTCTTCGTCCGCCGCGACAGGATCTGGATCACCCGCTCGATCTCGTTCCGCCGCCCGATCACCGGGTCCAGCTTCCCCTGCGCCGCCAGCTCCGTCAGGTCCCGCCCGAACGTGTCCAGCGCCGGCGTCTTCGACTTCGCCGCCGCACGGTTCGGCTTCTCGCTCCCGGGCTCCTGGTCCTGCGGCATGTCCACATTCAGGACCTCCAGCACCTCCTCACGGACCTCCTCCAGCTTCAGCCCGAGATTGATCAGCACCTGCGCCGCCACCCCCTCGTTCTCCTTCAGCAACCCCAGAATCAGGTGCTCCGTCCCGATGTAGTCGTGCCCCAGCGCCGTCGCCTCCTCCTGCGCCAGCTCCAGCACCCGCTTCGCCCGCGGCGTGAACGGCAGCTGCCCCATCGTCACCGTCGGCGGACCGTGCGGAATCAGCTTCTCCACCTCCTGCCGGATCTTCTTCAGGTCGATCTCCAGGTTCCGCAGCACCTTCGCCGCGATCCCGCTTCCCTCCTGCACCAGCCCCAGCAGGATGTGCTCGGTGCCGATGTATTCATGATTGAACCGCTGGGCCTCCTGGCGGGCGAGGCTCATGACCTTCCGGGCGCGATCCGTGAATTTGTCGAACACAGAACCTCCTTTGGGCTCCCCCGATGTTGGGTGGGGGTTCGCCTGTGACATAACGTTCGGGGGGGACGGGAAATTCCCGCACGGCCCGGGAGAATCGAGCTTAAGCGGCGGGGGTGAGGCGCACAAGAAATCCCGCTGCGAAAAGGGGCTGCGGGCGCGCGATGGCTGCCGCCGCCCGCGACGGCACTGCCTCGCCTTGACGAGTTGTCAACAGCCGGACCAACGGGGCCAGCGATGTTCGGGGCATGCTGGTCCACCCTCCACCTCTGTCTTGACGCCACCTCCGCTTTTTGAGAGTCACGTCTTCGCACATCATGCTCTCTGCGGAGCGCGCGCGGTGTTCACGCACGACCGCCCCCGCCGCGCAGTCCTCGCGCACGCTCGTGAAGGGCACGCGCTCGGGCAAGAGGGGCCGGCGCGCGACGCTGGGTGACTACGGTCCAGGGCGCAGCCGCTACCAGCGCGAGGACATCTTCCCCGCCGGCAAACGCTCCTGCGGCCGCAGCCACCGACTCCGTGTCGCCGAGTCTCCGGGAACTCTCAAAGGCCTCGGCACGGTCAAGGTCGTCTTCAGCAGGAGGGAATCCGATGGCAACATCCTGTCGCTGGTCTCCAGCGACGTCCCGGAGACCGCCCGCGGCGTGGCCCTGGCCTGCGGATGGAGATGGGAAATCGACGTCGCAACGAAGCGACTCAAACAGCGCCCTGGGCCGGGACACTATCAGTACCGGACTTCGAGGGAATGGTCCACCACCCGCACCTCACGCTCCTCGCCCACCTCCGTCTTTCGACTGCGACTCTGCACGCGCTGGGCAGCCAACAACTCACGGAACCAGAGGCGCTCCAGATCCCTTCCATCGCCGAACTTCAGTCCCTCCTCCGCTTATCCGCTTGGCAGGGCCTCTTCGCGGACATTCGACATCATCTTGCGAAAGCCAATTGCCTCAGGCGGTTTGAGCTCGCACTGGCGGCTGCATGACAACCGTCAACTTGTGCCGCTTCGACAAGGGAGTACACTATTGAAAACGCGACGGTCTCGATTCCTCAACCAGCCCCTTGATATTCCTACTCTGGAGGATCTCTCATGCAAAGCGCAACCGTTTGGCTGAAGTCTTCGGCTGTCCCGACTACGCCAGAGTGGCAGGCGGCCATTAATGCCCTTGGACTTCCATTAAGACTTGACCTCGTTGATCCGAATGTCGAAGGCACCTTTCCTTGCACAGTTAGAGACACTATTGGATCTGGGTTTGAACTCTACAAGTCGCACGGCGACCCTGCCGACGCGGAGCCTGCTTGTCTTGAAAGAGTTAAAGATCTGGACCAAGTGTGGGCATTCTTCTATAGAGCGCTCGATCCTCTGCAGGAGTTCTGCGCACTTGGTGCTGCTGCAGGCTTGCTCTCAAAGTGCGGGGGGCTAGCAACACTCGGAGGCCAAGAAGTAACAGTGTCGCAACTCGTCGAATGCGCACTGAGACCATGCTCAGGCATTTGACCTCGGCGCGGTTGGAACTCGGCGTGTTGGAGAGCACGTTCCGGCCGGACATACTGTCAGCGCAGCCTCTCAATGGCCCTTTCCTCGTTCACCGCCCAGCTCCCAGGCATTACCAGCTGCGTTCAATCGATTCGGGGCGAGCGGCGCTCAGCGCGAGCATGCGAGCGACCCAAATCACGGGTACTCAGTCCTGCCCTCTCTCGATCGCGTCAATCTGCTCTATCTGCCTGTCGATAGAGGCGATCCACTTCTCCACAGCAACGAAAACCGTGTTTTGTGCCAGTCCGGCTTTCTTGCTGACTTCAACTTGGAATTCGTCCGTGAGTATGTTCTTTGCCCCCGACCAGTTTCCTGACGCCATCATCTGATGCGCTCTTTCAAGCGCGGAATCCTTAGCAATGAGCTGTTTCGCAGGCTCAAGCGCAATGTCAAGGCCTATCATTGCGCCGATGCCGGCACCAGCGGTGAAGAGCGTCCTTCTGCTAATGAACCCCCAGCCGCCCTCCCCAGGCTGCAGCTGACTTGGACGACCAATGATCGGATCATTTCCAGTAATCGCTCTGATTGCAGCGGCTCGGCGCTTGTTAATGAGTCCGTCAGCACGCGTAGTGTCTTCGTAAATCAATCCTTGCCCATTCGGAATGCACTGTCCCTCTCTCAATGCCTTCGCATCCTCCTCTGAAGCTGCGATAAAGATGTCGTACTGAAATCCGCCCTTCGGCATTGGATCAACTCGCTTACCAAGCCCGACGATCGTGCCGCTTGAATCCACGGTTACATTCGGCACAGTTCTTCTGGCCAATTCTCCATTTGGCTCTCTGGCGATCTCGGCAGCGTAACGCTCGTACAGGAACTTCTCTTGACGCGCCCCTGCAATGCCAGTGTGCGGCTTTCCCGTAGGGTTCCCGATCCCAGTGTACTGCCGCCAAATGCCCGCCTCCTCATCCGTCAATGGTTGCTTCTGCGCGACCTTCTTCTGGATGCCCGCTTTCTCTTGCAACGCGTCGTTCAGTGCTTCGTCAGTTTGCTTTCTCAGCCACTTGACAATCGAGTCATCTTGATTCAAAGGCAGTTGTCTGCACTTTGGCGGTCCCATTGCTTCTTCGTTTGGTTCAAAGAACCGATGTTCGGCTTCATTGTCTTGCTCAATGGGTCGCGTCCCTGGACGTTCGGGTGAGTCTCCACCCACAGGAGTTGTCAATTCCGCGAGCGAGCGGCGCGCCTCAACTTCTGGCGCGCTGGCAAACGTCGGCTCGTGCGGCCGCATCACCTCGCCAGGCAGTGCCGTCGACCCGGGTCGCCTCACCGGCACCGGGTGGCAGACACAGACAGGCTGGTTTACGGGAACCGAACCAGTACTGACCTGGGCTTCCGGCTGAAGAGGTTCCGCCGTAGCCAGCTGGTCGTAGCCATACCATTCCGCGAGGGAGTACGGCACGAACCCCGTCCCTGGGGCTGACATGGTCTGTTGAGCGCCTCTTTCCGGCAAAGCGGATTCTCCTCGTTGGTCTCAGCTGCCCAGGTAGGCGCTTGCGCCGCCGGGTCCATAGATCTGCTGCCCGATGTTCCCGTACATGTCTCCGGTCGACGACCACGGAGCCGCGCCGTACCCGACCCAGTCGCCCGACTCGGAGAAGGGCCTGGACGTTTCTCTGCCATTCTTCCGGTGGGTAAGCGTTCACCCCCCTCCGCGTTGCCTCCTGACGGTTCAGGCTGTGGCCGCCAGCGAAGGGGTGCCTGAGGATTGTACTGCGGGGAGGAGGGAGGGCGTCGCGTGACCGAGTGCATGGGCGCGAATCGTCTGCTCGACGAAGTCCAGGACCGACCGGCCCTGGAGGCGCAGGGTCTGCGCGGTCGTGAGCATGCGCTCGACGAAGCGATTGCCTTCCTCGGTCTGGGTGCCGAAGGAGCCTTTGCGCCAGAGGACAGCGGGGCGGATGGTTCTCTCCGCGGAATTGTTCGTGGGCTCAACGCCTTCACGTTCGAGGAAGGTGAAAAGAGCAGGCTTCACGCGCTCGAGCTGGCGGGCCAGAGAGTTGGCGCGGCGGTCGGAGCACCTGGCGGCGCCGGCTCTCCATCGGCCGAAGTCGGCCTTGATGTTGAAGGCCTTCATGCGAAGGCCGGCGCGGTCGATCTTGTGGGTCTTGAAATCGCGCCAGACGGAGAAGAGGCGGGCGACGAAGGCGATTCCGAGGCGCCCCACGTCCTTGGCGGCGTTTCCGGCATCCACGAAAGCCTGGATGTCGCGTTTCAAGTGCGCCCAACAAAGTTGACGGAGGTGGAGGGCGTGGTCGGCGTAGGCCGCGTACCGGTCAGTGCAGAGGATCCCCGCGAAGCCGCCGAGGAATCGCTCCCAGGCTGTCAATAGCCGGGCCAACTGGGCCACCGATGTTCGGGTCATACTGGTCCACCCTCAGCTTCTGATTTGCCCCCCGCCGATTGTTGAGAGAAGCCTGAATAGTCCGTCACGCTGGCTGTCGATCACACGCTGATCTCACGCACGTCCGCCCCCGCCGCGGAGACCACGCCCACCGCTTCCGACATAGAGAAGGCGTGGTCGGAGCGGCGGGGGCGGACGTGCGTGCCGGCCCCCCTCTCCGTCGGTAATTCTGTCCGATTCAGGGTCGAGTCGCAGGTCGA
>JABWAY010000127.1 GCA_013360825.1 Candidatus Brocadiia bacterium
CGAGGGCGGCGGCCCAGAGCCAGGCGCGCCGGCGGCGGAGGAGGTCGTTGACGACGATGCCGCGGCGCGCGACGGCGTCGAATTCCCGGAGCGCGCGGACGCAGCGTTCGTCGTCGAGGTGGTGGAAGAGGAGCGAGGCGGTGACGTAGTCGACGGAGCGGAGGGGCGTGCGCAGCGCGTCGCCCCGGAAGACCGAGACCTCCGCGCCGGTGTCGCGGGCCGCGGCGCGGGCGCACTCCGGGCACGGGTCGAGCCCGTAGACCCGCAGGTCGAATCCCGCCCGCCGTCCCCAGCGGGCGAGCGCGAGCGGAATGTCCCCGGCTCCGCATCCCGCGTCCAGGATCTCGATCCGTTCGCCGGGGCGCCACCCCCTGGACCACCGGCGGAAGTGCCAGAGCACCGCCCGCGTTCCGCCGAGAAACCGGTTGATCCGGCGGAGAAAGACCAGCGCGCGCTCCCACTTGTCGCGCGGCTGCGGCCTGTCGATCAGTTCGAGGGCGCCGGAGCGCCTGGAGAAAGCGGGCATCCGGACGCCGACTCTATCAGCCGCGGGCGCGCCCCGGGCCAACCACGACGCCGTTTCGGACGTATACTCTGGGCACCCGTGAACTCCCTGCTCCAGCGCCTCGCCCTTTTCGCCGCCGCCGCCCTCGCGGGCTGCGGGGAATCCGGCGGCGCGTCGGGTTCCCCGGGCAGCGGCCGCTGGGGCGGAAAGAAGGACGGCGCGCCGGCGGAGGCGGTCCCCGTCAGGACGGACACGCTCCGCAGGGGCTGGATCGCTCTTCGTCTTCAGACCACCGCCACCGTCGATCCCGTCCGCCGCGTCGACCTCGTCCCCAAGGGCTCCGGGATCGTCAAGACCGTCCCGGTCGTGGAGGGCGCCCTCGTCGCGGCCGGCGACATCCTCGCCACCTTCGACGACGCCGAGCTCCTCCTCGCCCGGAAGAAAGCCGAGGTCAACGAAGCCAAGACCCGCTCCGACCTCGACCAGATGAAGACCCTCCTCGAGGAGAAATTCGTCAGCCTCGACGAGTACCGCAAGGCCGAGCAGGCCTGGCGGACCGCGCAGCTCGAACTGGAGTCCACCGTCCTGGCCGTCGACCACGCGACCTTCCGGGCGCCGATCGCCGGAACCGTCACGAAACTCGACGTGCAGGTCGGCAAGTACGTGACCTCGAACGCGAACCTCGGCGAAATCACCGACCTTTCCGAGCTGGAGTGCACCATCCACGTCCCGGAAAAGGACGTCCTTCGCCTCCGCCAGAGCCAGGAGGCCGAAGTCTCCAGCGAGTCGCTCGGCAGCTCCTTCAAGTCCACCGTGCGCAGAGTCAACCCGGTCATCGACCGCGGGAGCGGGACCGCCCGCGCCGTCCTCACGATCGCGGACCCCGACCGGGCGCTCCGCCCCGGGATGTTCGTCGACGTCTCCATCGTGCTCGAGCCTCACCCGGACGCGCTTCTCGTCCCCAAGAAGGCGCTGGTCTACGACGAGGGGCGGCCGGGGGTCTTCCTGAAGAAGGGCGGGGAGGCGAAGTGGCTGGAGCTGGAGCTCGGGTTCCAGGAGAAGGACGTGGCCGAGGTGCTGAAAGGCGCCTCGGAGGGGGACGAGATCGTGATCGTGGGGCAGAACGGGTTGAAGGACGGGACGCGGATCAGGGTGATGGCCGACCAGGCGCCCTGATGGACGCGCGGATTCCCGACGGCGGAGCAGGCGGCCCCGGGGGCCCGGGCATCCCGCGCGCGGGGTTCTTCGGCTTCACGGTCAACCGCCCGGTCGCGGTCCTGATGATCACCGCGGCGTTCGTGGTCTTCGGCGGCGTGTCGGCCCGCCGGCTGCCGCTGAACCTGATGCCCGACATCAGTTACCCGAGCATCACGATCCGCACGGAACTCGAAGGAGCGGCGCCCGAGGACGTGGAACGGGGCGTGACGGAGCCGATCGAGGAGGCGGTCGGCGTCGTCGGCGGGCTGATCCAGCTGACGAGCGTCTCCCGGGCCGGGGTCTCGGACGTCACTCTGGAGTTCGAGTGGGGGACGAAGGTCGACACGGCGCTCCAGGAGATCCGGGAGAAACTCGACCACCTGACGCTTCCCAGGGAAGCCGGCCGGCCGGTCCTGCTGCGGTACGACCCGAATCTGGACCCGATTCTCCGCCTCGGCGTGACGGGCGAGCGCGGGCTGGTCCCGCTGCGCCTGGCCGCCGAGGAGAACGTCCGGCGCTCGCTCGAGAGCACGCCCGGCGTGGCGGCGGTCAAGGTGCGCGGCGGGCTGCAGGACGAAATCCGGGTCTCGCTGCACCGGGCCGTCCTCGCCCAGCTCGGCCTCGACCCGCGCACGATCGCGGAGCGGCTGGGGCAGGAGAACCTGAACGTCGCGAGCGGATCGCTGGTGGAAGGGGACGTGCAGTACCTCGTGCGCACGCTGAACGAGTTCCGGTCCGACCGCGAGATCGGGGACGTCGTCGTGGCCACCCGCGGCGAGACCCCGATCCGCCTGCGCGACATCGCGTCCATCCAGCGGATCGCCAAGGAACCCGAGGTGATCGCGCGCGTGGACGGAAAGGACGCCGTCCTCGTCGACATCTACCGCGAGGCCGACGCGAACATCGTGACGGTCGCCGACCGCGTCCGGGGGCGCGTGGAGGGGGTCCCCGAGCCGGCCTGGAAGAAGTGGCTCGCGAAGTTCCAGGGCGGGGGCCAGGGCGGGGGCGCGCAGGGCCGGGGACGCCCGCAGGCCGCGGCGGCGGCGGACGAGCGCATCCGGGTCCCCGACGGAATCCGCGTCGTCGTCCTGAACGACCAGAGCCTGTTCGTCCGCGCCGCCATCTCGGCCGTCTTCGAGGCCGCCTGGCAGGGCGCCCTTCTCGCCGTCATCGTTCTCTTCTTCTTCCTCCGGAGCGCCCAGGACACGCTGATCATCGGCGTCGCGATCCCGATCTCCCTGGTGGTCACCTGCGGCGCGATGCACCTCGCGGGAATCTCGCTCAACGTCATGTCGCTCGGGGGACTCGCGCTCGGCGTCGGCATGATGGTCGATTCCTCCATCGTGATCCTCGACTCCATCGCGCGCTGCCGGTCGGAGGGGGACGACCGGGCCGCGGCCGCGGTCCGGGGGACCCGCGAAGTCGGGCTCGCGGTCAGCTCCAGCGTCGTCACGACCGTCGTCGTCTTCTTCCCGATCGCGTTCGTCGACGGGATCGCGGGACAGATCTTCCGCGACCAGGCCCTGACCGTCTGCATCAGCCTCGTCGCCTCGCTGGTCACCTCGATCTTCCTCGTGCCGATGCTCGCCTCCCGCGGCGCCGCCGCCCGCGGGCTCGCCCGGATGCAGTTCCGCGTCTTCAGCCTCGCCTACGTCGAGCGGATCCGCCTGGGGATCCGCGCCCGCTCCGTCACCGGCTTCGCGGACGCCGCCCTCGCCACCGCCATGCTCCCCCTCGCCGTCGCCCTGGAAATCCCCCTCCAGCTCGTCATCTGGGCCGTCTGGGGCCTCTCGTGGGCCGGACTGCGGATCGTGCGCCTCGCCTCCCTCGCCTTCGGCGCCGTCCTCTTCCCCGCCCTCTGGACGTTCGCGCGCGGCCTGGACGCCCTCTCCGCCGCGTACCCGGTCCTCCTGAAGCTCGCGTTCCGCAGCCGCCTCGCGCTCGGCGGCGCCGCCGTCGCCGGCGCCTGGGCGACGACGCTCCTCTGGCCGCAACTCCGCCAGGAACTCATCCCCACCCTGCACCAGGGAGAATTCATCCTCGAAGTCTCCCTCCCCGTCGGCACCCCGATCGAACGCACCTCCGCCCAGGTCGCCGAACTCGAACAGACCGCCCTCCGCGCCCCCCACGTCGCCCGCGTCGTCTCCGCCATCGGGGCCGAGGAGGACGCGAACAGCCGGGGAAGCGAGGGCGAGAACACGGCGCGGATCCGCGTGACGCTCGCCCCCTCCGAGAACGCCGCCGCCACGGAGGAGGAGACCCTCGCCGTCCTCCGCGAACGCTTCGAATCCATGCCGGATGTGACGGTGAAGGTCGCGCACCCGGTGCTGTTTTCGTTCCGCCCGCCGCTGGAGCTCGAGGTGCGCGGCCACGATCTCCCCTCGATCCGCCGCGCCGCGCGCGAGGCCGAGGCCGCGCTCGCGGCGCTTCCGGAACTCTCGGACGTCCACTCCACCGTCGGGCGGGGCAGCCCCGAGATCCACATCCGGTACAGCCGGGCCCGGCTGGCCGAATATGGCCTCGACATCAGCACGGTGGCGGCGATCGTGCAGAATCAGGTGCTGGGGACGGAGGCGACGAAGCTGTCGGAGGGGGACCTGAAGGTGCCGGTGCGTGTGAAGGGCGGGGAGCGGGACGTGGAGGAGCTGTCGCGGATTGCGGCGATCGTGGTGAACCCGGGCGGGGCGACGCCGGTGCGGCTGGGGTCGGTGGCGACATTCGACCGGGCGGAGGGGCCGAACGAGATCCGGCGGGTCGGGCACCAGCGTGCGGCGCTCGTGCGGGCGGGGGTGCGGGGGTATAACCTCGCGGGGGCGACCGCCGCGATCGAGCGGGCGCTGGACGGCCTCGCGGTCGAGGGGGACGTGTCGTTTTTCGTCGGCGGGCAGAGCCGCGAGATGCGCGCGTCCGCCGCGTCGCTGCTCCTCGCGCTCGGGCTGGCCGTGTTCCTGGTCTACGTCACGATGGCCGCACAGTTCGAGAGCCTGCTGCACCCGTTCCTGATCCTGTTCACCGTGCCGATGGGGATGATCGGCGTGGTGCTCGCCCTGTGGTGGACGGCGACGCCGGTCTCGGTGGTCGCGGCGATCGGCGCCATCGTCCTGACCGGGATCGCCGTGAACAACGGGATCGTCCTGATCGACGCGGCCAACCAGCGCCGGCGGGACGGGATGGACGCAACATCCTCGATCCTCGACGCCGCTCGGACCCGCCTCCGCCCCGTCCTCATGACCTCCCTCACGACGATGCTCGGCCTCCTCCCCATGGCCCTCGGGACCTCGGACGGCGCCGAACTCCAGCGCCCGCTGGCCGTGACCCTCCTCGGCGGCGCCCTCGTCTCCACCGTCCTCACCCTCGTCCTCATCCCCGTCCTCTGGCACACCGTCGAATCCCGGCGGCGCCCGTGAAGGACTTCCCCGTCGCGCGGTTTTCCGTCAGCCGGCCGGTCACGGTCACCATGCTCCTCATCGCCATCGTCGCCGTCGGCGCCCTGGCGTTCCGGCGCCTCCCCGTCCAGCTCCTCCCCTCCGGTTACACCCCGCCGTTCCTGTTCGTCCGCATCCCCTTCCGCGACGGCACCCCCCGCGAGGTCGAACGGTTCGTCACCCGCCCCGCCGAGGACGCCCTCGCCACCGTCCGCAACGTCCAGACGATGAATTCGCGAAGCGGCGCCAACGAGGCCCGCGTCTGGCTCGGCTTCCGGAACGGGACCGACATGGATGCCGCTTACGCCGAGGTCCGCGACCGCATGGACCGCGCGATGGCCGAGTTCCCCGAGGACGTCGAGCGCTACTCGGTCTTCAAGTTCGACCCGACCTCGGAGCCGGTGATGGAAGTCTCCATCTCCTACCCCGAGGACATCGCGTCCCTCACCGCCCTCGAGCGCGCCCTGACGCGCGCCATCGAACGCCTCCCGGGCGTCGCGAAACTCGAATTCGAGGGGCTGGTGGACGAGTCGATCCGCATCGAGATCGACCGCGACAAGGCCCGCGCCCACGGGGTCAACCTCTACCAGCTCGTCCAGCGCCTCCGCAGCGACGACTTCACCCTCGGCTCCGGATCCGTCATCGAGGGAGGGATCCGCCACTCGCTCCGCTCGGTCGCCGTCCTCGACGGCGCCGCCGACGTCGCCGCCCTTCCCGTGCGCCCGGGCGTCACCCTGGGCGACGTCGCCGACGTCCGGATGGCCCTCTCCTACCGCGACGTCATCTCGCGCGTCGACGGCAAGCCCGCCATCACCCTGGAGGTCTTCAAGGAAAGCGAGGCCAATACCGTCGCCACCTGCCTCGCCGTCCGGAAGGCGATCGAGCAGGATCTCCCGGGCGATCCGGAACTCGCGGGCGTGACATTCCACATCCTCCACGACAGCGGCCGCACCATCTCCGACTCGATCTCGACCCTCGGGACCTCCGCCTGGCAGGGGGCGCTCGCCTCCCTCGCCATCCTCTGGATCTTCCTGCTCCGCATGCGCATGTCGCTTCTCATCAACCTCTCCGTCCCCGTCTCCCTCTGCATCACCCTCGCCGTCCTCCTCTTCACCGGCGAGACCCTCAATATCGTCACCCTCATGGGCCTCACCCTCTCGATCGGGATGCTCGTCGACAACTCGGTCGTCGTCAGCGAGAACATCGACCGCCTCCGCTCGCTCGGGACCCCGCCCGTCCAGGCCGCGGTCGAGGGGACCGGCCAGGTCGCCCTCGCCGTCATCCTCTCCACCTGCACCTCCATCGTCGTCTTCCTCCCCATCGCCCTCATGTCCGGCGACGGCATGATGGCGTTCTTCCTCGGCCGCCTCGCCATCCCCGTCTGCGTCTCCATGGCCGCCTCCCTGGTCGTCTCCCTCGCCCTCATCCCCGCCGCCACCGTCTTCCTCTCCGGCCGCCGCGCCCCCTCCCCGCTCGCCCCCATCCGGTGGGCCGCCGCCGCCGCAGGAGCCGTCACCGGCTGGTGCCTCCGCCACCGTCTCGAAACCCTCCTCGTCGGCGCCGCCTTCCTCGGCTCCGTCTGGTTCCCCTTCTCCCGCATCGAACGCTCTCTCGAACCCTCACAACCCAAGTCCGACCTCGAAATCTTCTTCCGCTTCACCACCACCGGCAACATGGCCGAGTCCAGCCGCAATATGCGCGCCATCGAGGCCGCCGTCGACCTCCACCGCGCCGAACTCCAGACCGAACGCGTCCGCACACGCTTCCGCGAATCCTTCGGCCGCATGACCCTCTACCTCGACAAGCGGGAACGGACCGACGAGGACCACGCGAAACTGATGACCCGGCTGAAGGCGATCCTCCCCGTCCTTCCCGGCGTCGAGCCCGCGACCTCCTGGCGAGGGGGCGAGGGGCGCGGGGGACAGGTCGATGTCCAGCTCACCGGCGACGACACCGAACGCCTCGCGGAAATCTCCGAGGAAGTCAAACGCCGGCTCCTTGCACTTCCCGGCGTCGCCGACGTCACGACCGACCTGGAAACAGGGACGGATGAGATCCGTGTGCGGGTGAAGCGGGAGCGGGCGGCGCGGGCGGGGATCGACACGTGGATGGCGAGCGGGACGGTTTCGACGGCGCTGCGCGGCTCCCGTCTGCCCGACCTGCGCGTCGGCGACCGCGAGATTCCGCTGATCCTGCAGTTTCCCGACGAGGACCGGGAAAACCTGGAGCAGCTCGCGGGGCTCTCGCTCTGGCCTCCCGGGTCGGCGGCCCCCGTCCCCCTCGGGGCGATCGCGGATTTTGAGTTTGCGAAGGGGCTCTCGGGGATCAACCACGAAAACCGCCGGACGTCGCTGGGCGTGAAGGTGATGGCGACGGGGCAGGACACGTTCGCGCTGTCGCAGGCGGTGAAGGCGGAGCTGGACCGGTTCGCGTTTCCGCAGGGGCTCGGCTACGACATGGGGAGCTGGTCGCGGCGGTGGGCGCAGGAGGAGGGGGACTACGGCTTCGCGATCCTGTTCTCGGTGGTGTTCGTCTTCCTGCTCATGGGGGTCCTGTTCGAGTCCTGGGCCCTTCCCCTCTCGGTGCTGGTCTCGATCCCGCTCGCGCTGGTCGGGGCGTTCTGGTTCCTCTGGGTCACGAAGACGACCTTCGACATCCTGGCGGGGATCGGGATGGTGATCCTGGTCGGGGTGGTCGTGAACAACGCGATCGTCCTGATCGACCGGGTGCAGCAGCTCCGGGAGGAGGGGATGGAACGGACGGCGGCGTGCATCGAGGCGACGCGGTCCCGCTTCCGCCCGATCTGGATCACGGCGCTGACGACGATCTGCGGACTGATCCCGATGGCGATCGGCGACACGAACGTCGGCGGGGTTCCCTACGCGCCGCTCGCCCGCACGGTCCTCTCGGGGCTCTTTGTGTCGACCGCGCTGACGCTGCTGCTGGTCCCGGTCCTCTACTCGCTGATCGACGATGCCCGCCGGGGGGCCGCCGTGCTGGCGGCGGGGCTGCGCGGGAAGGGCCGCGGGACCGCGGCCGGGGACGCCGGTCCCCGCTGACCGCCGCCGGCTACTTCGGCTTCTCGACCTTGTCCTTCAGCTTCCGGACGATCGCGGGCCAGCGCCCGTCCGACCGCATGTTCGCCAGGTCCGTGTCGTTCTTTTCCATGTGCTCGACCTGGTCGAACCCCCGGTCGATCGCGAGGTCGAGCGCCCCGAACGCCTTGTCGACCTCGCGGATCAGCGACCAGCAGCACGCCTCGTTGTAGTACGCCCCCGCGACCGCGCTGTGCTGCGGGAATCTGTCGCACATCGTCCGATACTCGAGCGCGGATTCCCGGTAAAGGCCCGTCTGCCTCGCCGCGTCCCCCTTCAGCGTCCCCGCGATCTCATAGTACATCGTCGCCCGGTTGTACAGGTCCTCCGGGGCCTTCAGCTCCAGCCCGCGCGCCCAGGTCTCGAACTGCGGGTCCTTGTTCAGCTCCCCGAACCACTCGTTCCCCTCGGGCGACCGGTCGTAGACCCACGAAAACCCCGCCTCCCCGTCGTCGATCGCCTGCTGCACCGTCTGCTTCAGCTTCTCCAGGTCCTTCTTCTTCGCATAGACCCGCAGGCGCGTCACGCGGATCCGCCGCTCCTTCGGGTCCACCCCGTCCGCATCCGCGAGACTCTTCTCCGCCCCCTCCCAGTTCCCCTCCCGGGCGAACAGCTCCGCACGCTCGCAGTGCCCCGCGGCGCTGAAGATCGCCCCCGCCGCGAGCTCGCGCTTCTTCTCGATGTCCGTGATCTCCTGCGAGATCCGGATGTTCTCGTTCTGGTCGCGGAACTTCTGGGTGAGCTTGAGGTCCCGGATCAGCGCGTCGAGCCGGCCGGTTTTCCGGTGAAGCGCGGCGCGGCCCTCGAGGGCGGCGACGCAGTTGGGGTCCCAGGCGAACGCCCGGTCGAAGGCGGCCTCCGACTCCAGCTCCCGGTCGAGCCCCGCGAGCGCATGGCCGCGCTGCACCTGCACGTCGGACGATCCCGGGACCGTCCGGCTCAGCGCGTCCAGCGCCGAAAGCGCTGCTTCGAACTTCGAATGCCGGATGAGCACGCGCGCTTTGCACAGCGCCGCCCAGGCGAGCGCCGGGTATTCCGCCAGGATCCGGTCGAGGTCCGACACCGCGAGGTCCAGGTTCTCCATCCCCGTCACCAGCGCCCCGGTCGCCTGCACCGAGGGATCCTCCGGCCACAGCTTCACCGCCTGCTGCGCCGCGTCCCGCGCCAGGGCGTTGTTGAGCTCGTACGCGCACTGCGCCTTGAACCGCCAGGCCAGGGGGGCACTCGGGTTCGCCTTGATCGCCCTGTCGAAGTCCTCCTCGGCGCGCACCCAGTCGCCGATCAGCATCTTCTGCGCCCCCGCTCCCAGGAACGCGAACTCGACCTGCGCGGAGCCGCGGGAACAGCGCTGGAACTCGTCCCAGGCCCCGACCCGGTCCAGCAGCGCATCGTGCAGCACGACCGCGCGCCAGAACTGCGCCTCCGTCACGTCCTCCTTCACCGCCTTCGGCCGCGCCAGGTCCGCCAGCGCCGCCATCGGCTCGGCATGCCGCCGCTCCCTCGCCCGCCCGACCCACCCGTCCGGGTTCGACGGATCCTTCTCGATCGCCGACGCATACAGCTCCACCGCCGCCTTCCCCCGCTTCCCCTTCGCCTCCTCGATCAGCCGCCGCGCGTCCGCCTTCGGATCCGCCTTCTCCTCCTGCGCCGCCGCATGCCCCGCCAGACAGAGAGCCAGCACCGCCGCCGTCTTCACCCGGTCGATCACTCCCCGTCCTCCTCAACGCTCACCCGGCACCCGGCCTTCGTGAGCAGGGCCTCCGTCGCCAGCGCATAGTCCTGGCTGCACCCGCGGATCACGACCGCGGGGAGTTTCTTCAGGTCCGCCTCGACGTCCTCCCGGGGCCGGAACGTCCGCGCCGCGAGAATCTCGACCGCCTTCTCCCGGGCGTCCCCCGGCACCGACAGCACCGTCACCCCGTAGTTCCCCTCCGGAACCCCGCCCGCCTCCGCCTCCGAAACCTCGGGGAACAGCGTCGAGGGCCAGGACTGGCCGGCGCCCTGAAGCGCCTTTTTGATTCTCCCCAGCGGCCGCCGGAGCTCCCGGGCCTCGATCTTGCCGTCCTGCCCGGACTGCGACATCTCGTTGATGTTCTGGTTGAAGTCGTTCAGCCACTTCTGGTCCGCCGACTTGTCCCCGAACGTCAGTTTCACGTAGGCGTCCATCAGCTCCCCGGCCTCCTTGCGCTCGTCGGGGGTCAGGTCCGCGCACTGCTCGATCGTGGCCTGTTTCAGGCCGTAGCTCATGAAGCGCTTGAAGTTGAGTCCGAAGACGACCATGCCGATGACGCCGAGGACGCCGAGGATGACGGCGACGATGCAGCAGCCCTTGAGGCAGCCGTTCGATTTCGGCTGGGGGGGCGGGGCGTAACCGGCGGGGGGCGCGGCGAACGGCCCGGGGCCCTGTGCGAACGGTCCTCCCGCGGGGGACGGGCCGGAAAACCCTCCCGGCTGGCCGAACGGGGACGGCTTCTGCGGATCGGGAGGCTGGGGCGCGACCATGAAAACTCCTCGAATGACGTCGTTGTCTGTGAGCGTTCTACCCTGCGGGGGACGCCCTGAAAAGATGAAATCGAGCCGCTCAGGGGACCAGGCGCACCTCGCCGGCCTCGGTGATGAAGAGCGCGCCCTCGCGGACCAGGACCTGCCCAGGCGTGAAGAACAGCTCCTCGCAGATGCGAGAGACGCGCAGCCGCACGTGGAAGGGCATGCCCTCGAACAGGAACAGGGTCTCCATGATGCGGGCCCGCGCCCGCGCCGCCTCGGTCTGGGGCGTGGCCTCGGGCTCGACCATGACGACCGTCACGTTGTCG
>JABWAY010000497.1 GCA_013360825.1 Candidatus Brocadiia bacterium
ACGCGCCAAGCCGCCTTCTCCAGCACGATCGTTCCCGCGTTGCGCGGCAGGCCGTAGAAATCCGGCCCGTGAAAACTGGCGAACGCCTCCAGCCGGTCGAGCGCGCCGGCCTGGATGAGGACGGGACAGGTACGGGAGGCGGTGCGGACGAGGATCCGTGGCATTCCCCGATGCTGAGGGGGCGGGGGCGGGGCGTCAAGGATCGGCGCCGCAAGCGAAACAGGGCCGGCCCGGGGGCCGGCCCTGCGGAGGAACGCGTCCTGGCCTGGGTTACTGGGCTTCCAGCTCCGACTCGTCGCGAGCCTCGGACCTGTCCCGGTTCGTGTACTTCTCCCAGAGCGCCGCGCCGAGCGCGCCCTTCAGCATCTCCCGGCTCATCAGGCCGAATTCCTCGAGGAAGGCCTTGAGCCGGTCGATCCGTGCGTACGTTTCGGACTCGCTTCTTGCCGCGGTGACGTCTTCGAGGTAATGGGCCACCTTGGCCTGGAAGTCGGTGTTGTGCATCTCGACGGGGGCGAGGCTCTCGACGTCGTGGAGGTAATTGGCGTCCGCGGCGCGATTGCGCGCGAGGAACGCCTGGCGGCCCTGTTCGAGCAGGCGCTGGAAGGCGGCCTCCTTGAACAGGCCGACCTCGACGAGGGTCCGGCGGAGGAGGTTGGCTTTCGACAGGTCGCCCCCGCGCACGTCGTCACGGAGTGCGAGCGCCCGGGTGATGGCGTCTTTCGGAGTCTGGGTGATGAGTTTGGTGTCCATGGCGTCCTCCTTCCTGGGTCGGCGGCGCGAGTCTGGAGATCTCATCGAATTAGACGCGTGCGGGTTCGGTTCTGTTGGGAATTCCTGGTTCCATTGGGAATGCAATCTGGATGCCGGACGCGGGAGGCGGGGAGAGCGCCGATGCCGGAAGCGCAACTCATTGCATCTCATGATGTTGCGAGCCTTTCCCCTCCCCCACGCCCCCTCCCTTCCCCAACCCCGCGCTGTCCGGAATCGTCAAATTCTGTACTCCCGTGTGACGATTCGTGCAGGCCGGGCCGGGCGCTATAATCTGCGCATGCCGCGTCACGGAACCCAGGTCGCACCGGAACTCGCCCAGGACACCGAAACCCGGCTGGCCCCGCTCTTTCATGTGATCCTGTTCGACGACCAGGAGCACACCTACGAATACGTGATCGAGATGGTGACGCGGATCTTCCGGAAACCCTGGGGGCGCGCGCTGGAGCACGCCGTCGAGGTCGACCGGACGGGACGGACGATCCTGGCAACCTGCCCGCTCGAAGTCGCCGAACTCAGGCGCGACCAGGTGAAGGCGTTCGGCGGGGATTTCCGCCTCGGCTCCGTGAACTCGATGCAGGCGGTGGTGGAACAGGCGGACTGAGCCGGGGCGCCAGTCCGGCGCGCTGCGCGGCGGTGGCGAGCGCCGCGTCGAACATCGCGGCGGTGAGACGGCCGGTGTTCGTGTTCTGCCGGCTGACGTGGTAGGTGTCCACGATCGGGGCGAGTCCCGGGATTTCGTGCACCGCGCCATGCGCGAACGGATGCGCGGCGAGCGGGGCGCCGGCGAGGCGGAGAAGCGCCTCATGGCCGATCCGCCCGATGGCGAGGAAGGCGCGGACGCCGGGGAGAAGGAGGAGCTCCCGCTCCAGCCACGGGCGGCAGGTCTCCAGCTCGCGCGGCGTCGGCTTGTTCCCGGGCGGGGCGCACCGCGCGGCCGCCGTGATCCAGACGCCGTGGAGGACAAGACCGTCGTCGCGGGAGCGGGCGTCGGGGCTGGAAGCGAGGCCTGCGCGGTGGAGCGCGGGGTACAGGAAATCCCCGCTCGCGTCCCCGGTGAACATCCGCCCCGTCCGGTTCGAGCCGTGCGCGCCGGGGGCGAGCCCGACCAGCACGAGCGCGGCGGCGGGGTCCCCGAACCCCGG
>JABWAY010000128.1 GCA_013360825.1 Candidatus Brocadiia bacterium
TAGGCGGCTCGCGCCGCCGTCAGGCCGTCCCGTCCGGGCGACCGCCCCTGTCTGATGCCGCGGCGTCCCGGCCTATGTCCGGACTCCCGGCAAGTCCATGTCCTCGAGCCCCCCGAGAATCTCCTGGTTCGTCTTCATCCAGTCCTGCGTCTCCGTCAGCGTTCCCGCGATCGAGTCGATCTTCTCGCTCAGGTGCCCCCCGTCCTTCGACATCGCCGCCTCCTGCGCGATCAACTCCACCTGATTCTCGATCCGCTTCAGCTCCGCCTCGATGAACTCCATCGCGTTCTTGCTCTCGTCCAGGTTCGTCAGCCGCTTCCTCAGGATCTCCAGGTTGGCCTCCACCGATTTCCGCAGCCGCTCCTTCGCCGGGTCGGCAAGCTGCCCCAGCTGGGTCTCAGCCGCCTGGATCTCCTCGACCATGTCCTCCCGGTTCGTGTTCCGGGCCTGCGTCAGGATCGTCTCCCGGCTCACCAGCAGCCGGAGAAAGATCCAGAGCAGCCTCTTCAGCCCCCCGGCCTGCACTTCGGACATCGCCCCGGTCGCCAGCCCCTGGGTCATCTGCCGCACCGCCGCCACGCGCTGCTCCAGGTCGGAGTACCGTTTGCGGGCGAGACCCGGGAGACCCTGGAGCATCTGGGCGATGCGGGAGGAGAAGTCGAAGTCCTGGCGTGCGGTCTGGGAGGCATCGACGATGCGCTGGAAGCGCGGGTTGTGGGCGAGCAGGGTGATGAAGCCGAGTTCGGCCGCGCCGCCGAGGAGCCAGAGGGCGGGGTGGAAGAGCCAGCCGGCGAGGGCGATGCCGACGCAGGCGAGCCAGTTGATGGGGACGCCGCCGAGGCCGGGGACGGGCCAGCGGACGTGGAACGCCGCCTTGAGGTAGTCCCAGAGGCCGAGGCGGGGTTTCATGATCCGGTCACCCGCGTGAACTGTTCGGCGACGGCCTGAAGCGCCTGTTTGAAGCCCGGCGACTCCTGCATGTGGAGGGGATCGACCCCTGCGGAGGGGGGGATGAGGTCCCGGATTTCGACGGCGATGGTCCCGGGGGACCTGGTGAAGATCCAGACGCGGTCGCCCAGGTAGACGGCCTCGGAGATGGAGTGGGTGATCAGGAAGACGGTCGCGTGGATGTCGTGCCACAGGTCCATGATCAGCCGCTGCATCCCGAGCCGCGTCGGTTCATCGAGGGCGCTGAACGGTTCGTCCATCAGGATGATGGAGGGGCGGAGGATGAGCGTGCGGGCGATCGCGACGCGCTGCTGCATGCCGCCGGACAGCTGGGAGGGATACTTGTGCTCGTGTCCGGAGAGTCCGACCTTCCGGATCCAGTCCGCGGCCAGGTCGTCCATCGCCGACCGGCTGAGTCCGAGCTCCCCGCGGTGCATCTCGAGGCCGAACGTGACGTTCCGGAGGACCGTGCGGTGGGGGAACGAGCTGTACTTCTGGAAGATCATCCCGCGGTCGCGCCCGGGCCCGGTCACGGGCTCGCCGCGCACCAGGACTTCCCCCGTGGTCGGCGGAATGTGCGACGAGAACCCGGCGATCATCGAGATCAGCGTGGACTTCCCGCACCCCGACGGCCCGATGATCGAGATGAACTCCCCCCGGCCCGGCAGGTCCTCGATCCGGAAATTGATGTTCCGGATCGCCGTGAACGCCTTCGGCGTCCCGGCGTTGAAGACCTTGGACACGCCGCCGCGGAATTCGACCACGGGGGGCGCGTCCGGCACGTTCGGGGGGGCGGCGCTCATCGGGCGTTCCGGTGAGGAAAGAGCTGCCGTCCGAGGATCCCGAATGCCTTGTCCAGCAGGAATCCGACGATCACGATCAGCAGCACGAGGAAGTAGACCGTCTCCGGGTGCGACCGCCGCTGGGCGATCAGGATCATCGACCCGACCCCCTCCTTCGCGTCGATCAGTTCCGCCAGCATGATGTAGGTCCACCCCACGCCGAATGCCAGCCGCATCCCCTCGAAAATCTCCGCCGCCGCGATCGGCACCAGCACCTTCGTCACGATCTGGTGCTTTCGCGCCCCCAGCGTCCACGCCGTCTGCAGATAGACTTCGTCCACCTGCTCCACCGCCTTCACGACCAGCGGCAGCAGGTAGCAGATCGCGGCAATGGCCAGGAACATCACCTTCTGCTTCTCGTCCGTGCCGAACCAGAGAAGCGTCAGCGGCACGAGCGCGGCGACGGGGAGGTACCCGCCGAAGATCGAGAGGGGGCGGAAGACCGCCCCGATCCGGGTGAATGCCCCCATCAGGACCCCCAGCGGGAGGCAGACCCCCGCCGCGACGAGGAATCCGAGCGCCACGCGCTGCAGGCTCATCAGCACCGCCCGGTAGACATTGCGCGTCGCATCCTGTTTCCCCAGGAGAGAAATCGCCTCCTGCAGGACCTCCTCCGGCTGCGGCAGGAGGCTGCCGCCCCTCCGTTCCTCGATTTCCCCGCGCGTCAGCCAGATCCAGCCGGACAGGATCAGGAGAAGCGGCAGGATTCCCAGCGCCAGCGCCCAGACGCGGCCGATCGGGGTGCGGATGCCGAAGAAGCGTTCGACGAGTCGTTTCATGGAGAGATCGCCGGGGACGGGCGCGAGGCCCGTCCCCCGGATCGCTATTTCTGCTCAGGCTGGAGGATCGTGACCTCCACGCGGCGGTTCTTGGAGTGGTTCATCGGATCCTCAGGGTCGGCGGCCACGTTCCAGCCCGCCCCCTCGACGATGAATTTGTTCGGATCGAACTTGTGCTGCTCGACCAGCGCCTTCTTCACGGCGTTCGCGCGCCGGGCGGAGAGGTCCCGCACCTGTTCGAACGGAATCTTCCCCTTCATCGAGCTGTCGGTGTGGCCCACGATCTTGACGTAGGCCGCATCGAACTTGCTGGCCAGGGCCGCGACTTTCTTCAGCGTCTCCTCGACCAGCGGGTCGTACAGCTGTCCCTCGATGACGTTGCCGAGCTCGTCGCGGGCCTTCTCCTTCAGATTGTCGGAGTTCGGGTAGAAATTGATCCGGATCGTGTTCGTCAGGATCGGCGCCTCGGCGTTTCCGCCGGAACCGACGCGCGGCGCGAACGTCGACTTGTACTCGTCCTTCTCGTCCTTGAAGGCTCCCTCGTCCTGCAGGGCTTTCAGGACGGAGAAGTCCATCACCTGGTCGAAATTGGCCGGATTGTCCACGACGCCGAGCTTGCGGTAGACGTACTTGACCGAATTCCAGCTCGACTCGAAGTTCGTGGGGTTGTTCTGGTTGAGGAAGAACTGGATGTTCTCGGCGAAGTTGGTCAGGTGGGCGTCCTGCGCCATCCCGGTGACGTCGTCCACCGACATCGAATACATCTCCGCCAGCCACTTGTACGCATTCGCGGGGTCCTTCCGGACGATCTTCATGCCCTCGAAGATCCCCGCCACCAGGCCCTTGACGATGTCCGGGTGGTCCTTGGCGAAGTCCGCGCGGACCGCCCAGACGTCGGCGATGAGCTTGTTCGCGTCCGCCGTCGACGAGAGAAGCTTCGTTCCGGCGACCCGGTCCGGGATGTTGTAGATGTCCGGCGCCCAGGAGACACAGGCGTCGATCGACTTGTCCGCCACGAACGCCGCCGCCGCCTCAAAGGCCGTCGTCGTGTACTTGTGCTTCACATCCGACGGGGACAGCCCGGAATAGAGCAGCAGCGCATTGATGTAGTACTGCGAGGGAGAATTCTGGGCATAAACGATCGTCTTCCCCTTGAGGTCGTTGACCGACTTGATGTGGTCGCGGACCACGATCCCGTCGCCGCCGTTCGACCAGTCGATCTGCTGGAAAATGCGGGGGGCCGTCCGCGAGTCCTTCATGAGCCCCTCGCTGAACAGCACCATCATGTCCAGCGTCCCCCACAGCACCGGGTAGTCGCCGGCGATGAAGCCGTCGCGGCAGGCCACGGGGTCGTCCACGAGAACCAGCTCGATCTTGAACCCGTACTTCTTCGCGAACACCGACTCCGCGTTCGCCTTCGCACCGTGATTCGCCGCGATGATCGGCATCCACCCGATCCAGACGTTGATCGGGAACTTCAGCGTCCGCGTCGCCGCGTCCCACTTGTACGCCGACGCCCCCTTCACCTGCGGCAGCCGCGTCATCGGCTGGTACTGGTACTCCTTGACCGTCGTGACCCCCGTCAGGTCCGGAGCCTCCGGCCCCTTCGGGTCGCCGGGATTCTGAAACCCGGTGATCTTCGTCCTGTCCTCGGGAGTGGCCGCCTGGTCATCCTTCTTCGCGTTGCCCCTGTCCTTCGAGAGCATCCATCCCGCAACGCCGATCATCGCGAGGACGACGATCGCGACGACCACCTTGCCCAGGCCCGTCAGGCCGGCCTGCTGCTGGGGTTGAACCATGCCTGCACCTCCTTAATGTTGTGGATCGCGGACTGATCCCCTGGGGTTCAGCCGCCCTTGCGTCCGGAACGCCGTCGCCACCCCGCGGGACGCCGGTCCGCAGGCGCCCCGACCGCCACCGCCCTCAGGCCTTCACTTCCTCCGATGGTCCCATGTCCTTGGGCTCCGGCGCCTTCTCCGCCGCCGGCGCGGCGGCGCCCGGAAGTCCCATCGAAGCCGCAAACTCCGCCAGCGCCTGGGCCTCCAGCGCCTTCTGTTCCTCCTCTTTCATGACCCAGCCGCCCGATTTCATCGAGTCCTGCGCGACCCGGGCCTTTCCGCCCGCGTCCGCAATCCGCTCGTCCAGGTTCGACTCCAGACGCTCCAGGTTCGCGCCGCTCCCGGACAGATTGAACGCCGTCGAACTCGCCATCTCCGCCAGCTTCGCCTGCGCCTCCGCCATCTCCGCCTTCGACAGCTTCTGCTTGATCCCCTCGATCTTCCGCTGCGCTTCCTTCACATACACATCCCGCTGCCGGGACAGGTTCTTGTACATCTCGTCCGCCGCCCGGAGCTGCTCCTCGTTCTCGGTCAGGTCCGATTTCAGCTGCTTCGCCGTCAGCGCGGCCCGCCCCGCGTCCTCCATGTTCTTCGCGGCGAAATTCGCCGTCACCCGCGCGGTCGCCTGCTCCAACTCCTTCTTCTGCCGCTTGATCTGCTCCTTCAGACGCTCCACCATCCCCGCCTGCTTCGCCAGGTTCGTGTTGTACTGCGCCACCGCCTCCTGAAACGCCAGAACCTCCGCTTCCAGCATCGCGCGGGGGTTGGCCTTCTCAAGGCCGCTCACGAAGAGTCCGAAGAAGCCGCGAACGAGGTTGAAGAGACGTCCGAACATGTCGGCCTCCCGAATGGTGATGGCGGACCTAACTCAATTGCCGTGCCGTGCTTGCGAGGGGGGGAGAGGCGGTCATGAGGCCGGAGAGCGGGCGAATCTGCACGGCCCCCCGCAGTTCCGCCCTCGCGCGGAGGATAACGGGACCATGCTTGATCCGCACGCGATTTCTTCGCAGAGTGAGGGGATGCGGATTCTCGCGTTGCTCCTCGTTCTCTCCCCGCTCGCCGCGGCCGGCGGGCTGGACAAGGCGTGCACGAAGCGACATCTGGAGGTGTTGATTGCGGCGGGAGAGAAGAACGGGAAGGCGGGTGCGGAGGCGCTGGACGGCGACGCGCTGTTCGACTCGTTCGCGGGCACCCTGCTGCTGCAAGTGAGGGCTGGGGCGGAAGATGCGACCGCCACGGACCGCGAGCTCCGCGCGGCGTTCGTCGCCCTGGGGTTGTTTCTCGACGACGGCCAGCTCTCCTCCCACAAGTCGGGCAGGATCTTTGCGGAGATCGAGACGCCGGAACTCGACGCGGCCGGCCGCGCAGCCCGCGGCCGCCCGACGATCTCCGGCCGCGAAGACCTCGCCCGGCACTTCGCGCTCTCCGCAGCGCTCGCCGCCGGGCTCGGGGAAGGGATCGCGCGGCTGGCCGGAATGGCCAAGGAGATGGAAGACATGCACGGACTCGACAAGGGCAAGGGCAGCGGCTTCTCGTTCGTCGACCTCGCCGCGAACGAGGCGGGAATCCGATTCGCCGTCTGGCTGCTGCAGGACCCCGCGCCGCGGCTGGCGGGGCTGAACGGCCGCTTCCGCCAGGCAGATTGCGTGCCCGGATTCGCGGGCCTTCCCGAGGGACTCAGGACCGACGAGTTCGACGACCGGTTCGGGCCCGTCGGCAGCCGGAACTACAATCGGGTCTGGAAGCCCGTCGAGGAGGCGATCGCGGCGCTCCCTGTCTACCGCGAGGAGGGGCGCTGATGACGGACTCCCCGGCGTTTCCCGCGATCTTCCTCGGGATGGTCTTTGCCGGCCTCCTGCTCGTCGCCCTCCGCTACGGCGGGCTGCGCGCCGGGATGCCGATCTGGGTGAGGGGCATCCTGTTCGTGCTGGCGGCCGCGGCCCTCATCGGCGTCGCATTCACCGGGGCCCGCTGGTACCGCGCCCGGCTGGCGGAAGCTCAGGCGGAAGCGGACGGGCGCTGATCGGGTAGGATACCGGACATCCGTCCATGCGCCGCGTCAGCGCGAGGGCACCGGGCGTCTTCTGGGGAGCCTGCAATGGATTCCGTGATGCTGTGGGGGAGAACCTTCCCGATCGTCGGGATCGTCGTCTGCATCATCCTGATCGTGGTTCTGAAAAAGGTCTTCGGCAAGTCCGGCCCCGACTCGGGGCTGAACACCGGCATCTTCATCCTCTTCATCATCATCGTCGCCTGCGTCGGCGTCGCCGTCTGGGGATTCCGGAACGTCAAGGCTCCCGACCACTCCGGGAGCACCTGGAAGTAGGGGGGGCCGGCCCGCGCCGCGCGCTGTTCCATTGCTGGACTCCCCCCCGGGGGTGTCCTACGATCCCGCGCCGATGGAACGCCTCGAGAGCCACCTGCGCACGGACGACCCCGCCTTCCAGGCGAACCGCGACGCCTACCTGCGCGTCGCCGCGCTGCTCAAGGCGGAGACGGAGAAGGCGCGGAAGGGCGGGTCGGAGAGCGCCGTCGCCCGTCACCGCGCCCGCGGGAAGATGCTCCCGCGCGAGCGGATCGACCGGCTCGGCGATCCGGGGTCGCCGTTTCTCGAGCTTTCGGCGCTCGCCGCCCACGGCATGTACGGGGGCGAGGCTCCGTCGGCCGGAATCGTGACGGGGATCGGCCGCGTTCACGGGCGCGAGTGCATGGTGATCGCGAACGACGCGACGGTGAAGGGCGGCTCCTACCTGCCGATGACGGTCAAGAAGCACGTCCGCGCCCAGGAGATCGCGCTCGAGAACCGCCTGCCGTGCGTCTACCTCGTCGACTCCGGCGGGGCGTTCCTCCCGCTGCAGGCCGAGGTCTTCCCGGACCGCGATCACTTCGGACGCATCTTCTACAACCAGGCCCGGATGTCCGCGGCGCGGATCCCTCAGGTGGCGGTCGTCTGCGGCTCATGCACGGCGGGGGGCGCGTACGTCCCCGCGATGAGCGACGAGTCGGTGATCGTGAAGGGGAACGGGACGATCTTCCTGGCCGGCCCGCCGCTGGTGAAGGCGGCGACGGGGGAGGAGGTGAGCGCGGAGGACCTGGGAGGGGCGGACGTGCACTGCCGCGCGAGCGGCGTGACCGACCATTACGCGCACGACGAGGAGGAGGCGCTCGCGATCGCGCGGTCGATCGTCGAAAATCTGAACACGGTCAAGTCCTGCACCCTCGACGTCGCGCCGCCCGAGGATCCCCGCTATCCCGCCGAGGAGATCTACGGCATCGTCGGCACCGACCTGCGCCGCCAGTACGACGTCCGCGAGGTGCTCGCGCGGCTGGTCGACGGCTCGCGATTCCACGAGTTCAAGGCCCAGTACGGCCCGACGCTGGTCTGCGGGTTCGCGCGGATCTTCGGGTACCCGGTGGGGATCGTCGCGAACAACGGGGTGCTGTTCAGCGCCTCGGCGCAGAAAGGCGCCCACTTCGTCCAGCTCTGCGGCCAGCGGGGGATCCCGCTTCTGTTCCTGCAGAACATCACGGGGTTCATGGTCGGGCGGGCCTACGAGACCGGGGGGATCGCGAAGGACGGGGCGAAGCTGGTGCAGGCGGTCGCGACGGCCGCGGTTCCGCGGTTCACGATCATCATCGGCGCCTCGAACGGCGCGGGAAACTACGGGATGTGCGGTCGCGCCTACCAGCCGCGCCTGCTCTGGATGTGGCCGAACGCGCGGATTTCCGTGATGGGCGGGGAGCAGGCGGCGAGCGTGCTGGTGCAGGTCAAGCAGGAGCAGCTGGCGGCGGAGAAGAAGGGCGGGATGTCGCGCGAGGAGATCGATGCGATGCGGAAGCCCATCCTGGAGAAGTACGAGACGGAGGGGCACCCCCTCTACTCGACGGCGAGGCTCTGGGACGACGGGATCGTCGACCCGGTGGACACGCGGCGGGCGCTCGGGCTGGCGATTTCGGCGAGCCTGAACGCGCCGGTTCCGGCGACCGACTGGCCCGTCTTCCGGATGTAACCCGGGGTTTTCGGAGAGGTCACGATGCTCGAACTGTCCTACACGCACGTCCGGGCCGACGTCACGGGCGACGTCGTCCGCGTCACGCTGAACCGTCCCGAGATGCACAACGCCTTCAACGAGGACGTGATCCTCGAGATCACGGACTGCTTCGAGCGGATCGGCCGCGACGAGGAGACCCGCCTGGTCGTGCTGACCGGGGCCGGGAAATCGTTCTGCGCGGGGGGCGACCTGAACTGGATGCAGAAGTCGGTGTCCTTCACGAAAAAGAAAAACCTCGAGGACGCCCGGCGGCTCTCCACCATGCTCCACACCGTCAACCGCTGCCCGAAACCCGTCGTGGCCCGCGTCAACGGGAACGCCCTCGGCGGCGGGTGCGGCCTCATCGCGGTCTGCGACATCGCCGTCGCCTCCGAAGACGCCCTGTTCGGCTTCACCGAGGTCAAACTCGGCATCGTCCCCGCCGCCATCGGGCCTTTCGCCGTCCGGAAGATCGGCGAGTCCCACGCGCGCCGTCACTTCCTCCTTGGCGACCGGTTCGGCGCGCGCGAGGCCGTCCATATCGGCCTCGTCCACGACGCCGTCCCGGCGGCGAAACTCGACGCGACCGTGGACGGCGTCGTGCGATCCCTTCGCACCAGCGGCCCCCGCGCGATGGGAGAAGCCAAGGCGCTGGTCCGGACCATCGTGGACATGCCGGCCACCGCGGACAAGGCGTGCGTCGAGACGATCGCGAGACTCAGGGTCGGGGCGGAAGGGCAGGAGGGGCTGAAGGCGTTTCTGGAGAAGCGCCGGGCGAAGTGGGCCCGGACGTAAAGGAGCCGAGCATGCCGGACATCAACATGTTCCTCTACCCGGTCTGGCCGCGGGTCGACAAGGAGCGCTGGAAGAAGGCCCTCTCCGTGCTGGTGTCGCGGCAGGTGGTGCAGGCGACGGGGGAGGGGGAGACGGAAGGAGAGGTCTGGTTTCTGCCGGGGAAGCGGTCCTCGCACGCGCTGCGGGAGGCACCGGAGGAGGCGTTTGAGGACTGCCGCGTGCATTCCGGGAACCGGTACTTCATCCCCGACGGGGACACTTCGGATCTCGGGGCGAGCTGTCCCAGCTGCGGGAAGGAACTCGAGGATGCGGTGGCGGTGGAGGCGATCGTGGATTTCAACGAGGCGGACGGGGTCGACGACCGGCAGGCCTGTCCGCACTGCGAGAACGTGATCGACGTGGAGAAGCTGCGGTGCCGGACGAAGATGGCGTTCGCCCCGGCGTTCATCTCGCTGGTGGGGGCGAAATCTCCGAGGCCGAATCCGGATCTGCTGAAGGCGCTGGCCGAGGCGACGGGCTGCGAGTGGGACTGGCTGACCGAGAAGGTGGACCTCTAGGGCCGGATGAAAGTCTTCATCGCAAACCGGGGGGAGATCGCCTGTCGCGTGGCCCGCGCGTGCCGTGAGAACGGGATGGGCAGCGTCGCGGCGGTGACCGGGGCGGACCGGGAGGCGATGCACGCGTTTGCGGCGGACGAAGCGGCGGCGGTGGAGAGCTATCTGGACGGTGAGGGGCTGATCGCCGCGGCGAAGGCGGCCGGGGCGGACGCGGTGCACCCCGGGTACGGGTTTCTGAGCGAGAGCGCCGCGTTTGCGGAGGCGGTGACGCGGGCGGGGCTGACCTGGATCGGCCCTCCGGCCTCGGCGATCCGCGCCATCGGCGACAAGATGTCCGGGAAAGCGGTGGCGGCGTCGGCCGGCGTCCCGACGGTCCCCGGGTACTCCGGCGCGGACCAGTCCGACGCGACGCTGCGCGCGGAGATCCTGAAGATCGGGCTTCCGGTGCTGGTCAAGGCCAGCGCCGGCGGGGGCGGCAAGGGGATGCGGGTGGTCCGTGCGGAGGCGGAGATCGAGGCCGCGCTGGCGAGCTGCCGGCGGGAAGCGGCCGGGGCGTTCCAGGACGACCGTCTGCTGCTGGAGAAGTACCTGAGTCCGGTCCGCCATGTCGAGGTGCAGGTGTTTGCGGACGTGCACGGCAACGTGGTGCATCTCGGCGAGCGCGACTGTTCCGTGCAGCGTCGGCACCAGAAGGTCATCGAGGAATCGCCGAGCCCGGCGCTGGACGCGGCGCGGCGCGACGAGATCGGGCGTCTCGCGGTGGCGATCATGAAGGCCGCGGGATATGTGAATGCGGGGACCTGCGAGTTCATTCTCGACGCGCAGGGGCGGGCGTGGTTCCTGGAGGTGAATGCCCGGCTGCAGGTCGAGCACCCGGTGACGGAGGCGGTGACCGGGCTGGACCTCGTGTCCTGGCAGCTGCGCGTCGCCGAGGGGAAGCCTCTCCCGCTCCGCCAGGAGCAGATCCGCTGGAGCGGCCACGCGATCGAACTGCGGATCTACGCGGAGGACCCGGAACGGGACTTCCTCCCCTCCGCCGGGACCCTGCTCGCCTGGGAGGAGCCGCGCGGCGTGCGGATCGACACCGGCGTCCGGGCGGGATCGGCGGTCTCGCCGGACTACGACCCGATGCTGGCGAAGCTCATCGCCCGCGGCGCCGACCGGCCGGCCGCCATCGCGGCC
>JABWAY010000498.1 GCA_013360825.1 Candidatus Brocadiia bacterium
AACCGGCTCGTCGGGCGCGCCGTCTGCCGCCCGGCCCGCCTGGATGCCGCCGACCCGGTCACGACCGAGACGCTGCTGCGCGGCCATCACGCCGCCGTGTCGTGCGTCCCCTGGTTCCTCAACGGCGTCGTGGCGCAGGCCGCCGTCCAGGCCCGCGTGCATTTCTGCGACCTCGGCGGGAACACGGAGATGGTCGAGCGCGAGCTCGCGATGCATCCCGAAGCGTCCGCGCGGGGAGTGTCGCTGATCCCCGACTGCGGGCTCGCTCCCGGGCTGGGAAACACGCTCGCGGCGCACGCGATCGAATCGTTCGACGCGGAGGTGTCGGTGCACATCCGCTGCGGCGGCCTCCCGGTGGACCCCAAGCCTCCCCTCAACTACATGCTCGTCTTCTCCATTCACGGGCTCATCAACGAGTACACGGGCGAAGCCGAGTTCCTCCGCGGCGGTTCGCTCGTGCGCGTGCCGACCCTCGGGGAGCCCGAGGAACTCGACTTCGGGTCGCTCGGGCGGCTCGAGGCGGCCGTGACCAGCGGCGGCACCTCGACCGCCCCGAAGACCTTCATGCCCGGCGGGAAGGTCCGCGACTACGACTACAAGACGCTGCGCTACGCCGGCCACTGGCCCCGGATCCGGACGCTCGACGAACTCGGCCTGCTCGACGCGAAGCCCGTCGCTCTCGGCGCCGCGAAAATCCGGCCGCGCGACCTCACCGCCGCCTGCCTGATCCCGCGCCTCACGATGCCCGACGGGAAGGACCTCGTGGTCCTGCGCGTCTGGGCGGAGGGGATGAAAGGGGGACGACGACGCCGTGTGCAGTACGACGTCCTGGAATACGGCGACCCGGCGACCGGCTTCACCGCGATGGAACGCACCACGGCGTTCCCCGCCGCCCTCGTCGCCCACATGATGGCCCGGGGCGAAACCATGCGCGGCGCCATCCCCCTGGAGACCAGCGTTCCCGCCGGCCCCCACATCGACCGCCTGCGCGGCTGGGGAATCGGAATCGCCGTCACCGAATCCCCCGCCTGACCGCGCCCTGCCCCCCGCTCCGCCGCACGCCCTTTCCTCAATTTCCCGGGGAGGATTCGAACCTCCAATGAGGGAACCAAAATCCCTAGTGTTACCGATTACACCACCGGGAAGCGTCCACGGATTCTATCAGCGCCGCTCCTCGGGGGTTCGCGGAGGCGCCACGTCCCGCATCGCCCGGTCCATTTCCGGGCGAAGCGGGTTCTCCTCGCCGCTGTCGACCTCCCAGGCCTTGCACCGCTCGTAGAGCGCCGCGGCATCTTCCGTCCGGCCGAGGCGCAGGTAGCTCATGACGAGCGCCGCCAGGTCCTGCTCCTTGCCGTGGTACCCGAGCTCGACATTCCGCTCCAGCGTCTTCACGCAGTCCTCCCACCGGCCGGCGCGGAAGTAGGCGACGCCGAGGGTGCCCCGGGGGGCGTCGTCGTCCTCCCGGGCAACGGTGTGCTCGGAGAGCCGGACCGCGAGGGCCGGGTGGACGAGGCGTTCCGGGTGGGTCACGATCTCCCACGATTCGTTGTTGTAGCTGTTCCGCACGTGCGACGGCTCGAGCGGGACTCCCGCCTCGCGCGACAGGTCCCACTGCAGGAAACTGACGAACCCGGCGTCGCCGGGACGCGCCGACAGGAACCTGCCGAGGTAGAGTTCCGCGCCGGTGCGCTGCCCCGTCTCCCAGAGCCCGAGGGCGACCTCCGCGACGGCATCGTGGTTCTCGGGCAGGGCCTCATGCGCCTCCAGTCTCCCGAGCGTCGCCCGTCGTTCTTCCGCCAGGCCGGCGAGCCGCTGAAGCGCCGCGAGCGTCCCGAGCGCATCCGGAGCGGCGTCCGTCCCGCCGAGCGCTTCCTGCGCGTCCCGGGCGAGGGAGGCGAGCGCCGGCGGGTC
>JABWAY010000129.1 GCA_013360825.1 Candidatus Brocadiia bacterium
CCTCGTTCCACTCATCCGCGCCGCCGGCGAACTGGTCATGGCGGTGTATCGCACCGACTTCGACGTGCGCGGCAAGGACGACGCCTCGCCGGTCACCGCCGCCGACGAGCGTGCCGGGTCGACGCCGGGTCCGACCCCGGGGCCGGCCCGGCCGACCCGCAACGCCGCACGGCACTTCCCCAGGAGATCGACATGGCCGACAAGCCGTCCCGTATCCCGAAATGGGCCGAGGAGATGCGCCGCATCTTCCGCGGCGGCACCGTCTCCCAGTTCGTCCTCCACGGGAACGTCCACGACTTCGTCTCCCTGGAGGAATCCGGCCGGCTGCATTTCGGCGGGATCAAGCCGTTCCTGGTCGACGTGATGTTCCAGAATTTCGACGTCGTCCTCTCCTACAACCGCGGAGGCGGGATCCGGCCGTTGAAGGGGCTGGAGAATTTCCTGAAGACGCTGAAGGGGCTGGACGTCTGGTCGCAGACCTCGTTCGGCACGAACCCCGGCGGGATACCGAGGGACCCGCGCGCGGCGCTCGAGCTGATCGACCGCTACATCCACGTGGTGATGAACCAGCAGAAGGTGGCGGTGATCCTGGACTGGGCGCAGTACGTCGTGCCCCGGGGCGAGGCGCTGCAGATCTCGAGCGGGATGGCGGAACCGCTGATCCGGGTGATGGAGTGGGCGGCGGATCCCGAAATCCAGGGATCGCATGTCGCGACGGTGCTGATCGCCGAGAACCTGAACGACCTCAATCCGCAGGTCATGCAGTCGCCCTACAGCGCGAAAATCCAGATCCCGCTTCCCAGCGAGGCCGAGATCCTGGAGTACCTGGGGGTGCTCCTGAAGGAGCTTCCGGATCTCGAGAAATCGCTCGACGTCCCGCTGGACGCCCTGGCGCAGAAACTGATCGGGCTGACGCGCGTGAACGTCCGGAACCTGATCACGCTTGCGGTGCGGAACGGCCAGCGGATCGACGCGCCGTTCCTGATCCGGATCAAGAAGGAGCTGATCGAGAAGGAGTGTTACGGCCTGCTCGACTTCATCGAGGTGACGAACACGCTGGACGACGTGGCGGGGCACGACGAGGCGCGCAAGTGGCTGCGGGAGGATGCGAAACTCCTGCGGCTCGGGAAGCTGGAGTCGATCCCGATGGGGTACCTGATGAACGGGCGGATCGGCACCGGCAAGACCTGGCTCACGTTCTGCTGGGCCGGGGAGATCGGGATTCCCTGCGTGGTGCTCAAGAATTTCCGCGACAAGTGGCAGGGATCGACCGAGGGGAACCTCGAGAAGATCTTCAACATCCTGCACGCCCTGGGGCAGGTGATGGTATTCGTGGACGAGGCGGACCAGGCGGCGGGGAAACGGGAGAACGACTCGAGCGACGGCGGGGTCAGCGGCCGGGTTTACTCGATGCTGGCGAAGGAGATGAGCGACACGCGGAACCGCGGGCGGATCCTCTGGGTCTTCGCCACGAGCCGCCCGGACCTGCTGGAGGTCGACCTGAAGCGCACGGGCCGGCTCGACGTGCACATCCCGCTGTTTCCGCCCCAGACGGACGAGCAGCGGAACGCCCTGTTCCGTATCATGTGCCGGAAGCTGAAGATGCCGATCCGGCCGGAGGACGTCCCGCCGGTCCCGAAGACGATGGGCGAAATCGGCGGGAACGAGTTCGAGGCGCTGCTGGTCCGCGTCAACCGGCGCTGGCAGCTCGCGGAGGAGTCCGAGCGGAAGAAGGGGCTTCCTGCGATGATCCGGGACGAGCTGGAGGGATTCCGCCCCTCGGCGCACACGCGCAAGATGGAGTACATGGATCTCATCGCGGTCAAGGAATGCACGGACGACCGGTTTCTTCCGGAGCGTTACCGCAAGCTGAAACCCGAGGAGATCGAGAAGAAGCTCGCGGAACTGAGACTCTCGATCGACTGAGCGGAGGCGGAGCATGTCGCTGATCATGACGCTGTTGAGCCGGTCGGGGCTGTACGTCGCGACGGTCGTGCCTCCGGCGAAGGGCGCGGCCCCGGCGGAGGTGGAAATCACGGCCATGAAGGTGATCTCCCTCCGCGACCTGACCGCCCCGCAGGAACCCGTGGTCAGCGGGCCGAAGGGATTCCAGGCGAGCATGATGGATGTCTTCGCGGCCGCAAAGCTCCCCGCGCCGGAGGGGGGATGGACGGCGGAGCGGATGCTGGACCTCGCCCGCAAGCCGCTCTACCGGGAGATGTCGCCGGAGAACCGGCAGAAGGCCGTGCTCGCCGAGCTCGCGACCCATTCGGTGAACCCGGAAACGGTCGTCCTCGACGCCGTCCGCAAGGACCAGGCGCTCGACGCCTACGAACGCTTCCTCCAGAAAAAACTCGAGGAAACGCGACGGGAGGCCGAATCCCGCCGCGCCGCGCTCCAGAAGGAGATCGCCGCCGTGGAGGGGATGCTCGGGAAGACCGAGGGCGAGTTCGCGGCCTGGCAGGCGGCGAAACGCGGGAAGGAGGCGGAACTCGCCGAGGCGCTGGAGCCGCTTCTGGCCCACGGAAAGATCTCGCGGAGCTGAGCGCGGACGGCGGTCAGAGGCCGGCGCGCGAGCGCAGGCGCGGCCACTGGGCGCCGGCGCGGTCCCGGATCCGCGCCAGGTCGAGTTCCTCGAGCTTCCGGTCCCGGACGAGAACGCGACCGTCGACGACCACGTGGCGGACGTCGTCGGCGCGCAGGCAGTGGACGAGCGTCGCCGCGATGTCCGAGGGCGGCTGGGCGTGGAGGCCGCGCGGATCGACGAGAATCAGGTCCGCGCGCTTCCCCTCCTCGAGCGACCCGATCTCGTCCTGGAGGCCGAGGGCGGCGGCGCCGCCGATCGTGGCCAGTTCGAGGACGCGGTCGGCGGGGAGGGCGGCGGGACCGAACCGGGGGCGCGGGAGAAGCGAGGCGAGCCTCATTTCCTGGAAGACATCGAGCGTGTTGTTGCAGGGTGCGCCGTCCGCGCCCAGGCCGACGCGGATGCCGCGGGCGACGTAATCCGGGATGGGGGCGATCCCGCTCGCGAGTTTCAGGTTGCTCGACGGGCAGTGGGCGACCGCCGTGCCGGTCTCCGCGAGAATCTCGGCCTCGCCCTCCTCGGGCCAGACGCAGTGCGCGAAGACGGAGCGCGCCGAACAGAGGCCCGCGCGCTTCAGGTAGGCCACGTTCCCGAGGCCCCGGGTCCGCCGCACCTCCTCGCACTCCGCCCGGTTCTCGCTGGCGTGGGTGTGCAGCCGCGCCCCCGCGGCGACGCGCTCCCCGACCGCACGGAGCAGCCCGTCGGTGCAGGAGAGGGCGAACCTGGGGGCGTGCGCGTAGCGGAGGCGCCCGTCCTCCTTCCCCTCCCACGCCGCCGCAAGCCGGTCCGTGTCCCGCAGCGCGTCCTCCGCGCGTTCCCGCAGGGACGGGGGGCAGGCGGGGTCGTCCATCAGCGCCTTCCCGCCGATGTACCGGATCCCCGTGGCGCGCGCGGCCTCAAAGAGGACGTCGGTGTGCCTCACGGAGCCCATGTCGAGCACGCAGGTCGTGCCGCCGAGCAGCAGCTCCGCAATCCCCAGCCGTGCGGCCGCCTCCATCGACTCCTCGTCGAGCGCCGCCTCCAGCGGCCAGATCCTCCGGCGCAGCCAGTCCAGCAGTTCCAGGTCCTCCGCGGCGTTGCGGAACAGGGTCTGGCAGAGGTGGACGTGCGCCTGCACCAGGCCGGGGAGACACCACAGCCCCGTGCCGTCCAGGACCGAGAGGCGCGACCCCAGGAGCATGTCGTTGCGGCCGATCGTCCCGACACGGTGGATGCGGCCGCGGTCCACCAGGATGTCCCCGCGGCGGACACGCCGCCCCGCGTCCATGGTGATCAGGAGGGCATTTTTCACGAGAAGGGACATGGTCGCCCCCAGTGTAACCCTCGCGGCCCCCGGCCGCCGATGGATGGTGCGCGGGGGCCGGCGCGCGTACACTGCGGTCGATGCGCGTCGCCCTGTTCGGCGGATCGTTCAATCCGGTGCATGTCGGGCATCTCGCGCTTGCCGAGGAAGCGCGGGAGGCCTGCCGGCTGGACCGCGTGGTGTTCATGCCCGCGGCGCGGCCGCCGCACAAGCCCGAGGCGGGGCTCGCCCCGGGACGCGACCGGATGGCGCTGGTGCAGCGGGCGATCGCCGGGAATCCGGCGTTCGAGGCAAGCGACCTGGAACTCCTCCGCCCGGGGCCCTCGTACACGGTCGAGACGCTCGCGGCCCTGAAGGCGGCCCTGCCCCGCCACGGGAAACTCTTCCTCATCCTCGGCCAGGACTCCGTCCTCGACCTGCCCGGCTGGCGGGAACCGGCGCGGATTCTCTCCCTCGCCGGACTGATCGTCGCGACGCGGCCCGGGTTCCCCACCGCGATCCCCCGGGCCGTCCGGCGCCTCCTGCCGCGCGGGAGCCGACCCCTGCGGGCGCCGGTCCGGGTGGACGTCAGCGGGACGGCGATCCGTTCGCGGCTGGAAGCGGGAGGGTCCGTCCGCTATCTTGTCCCGGACGCCGTCCTGCGGGAGATCCGCAGGCGCGGCCTTTACGGAACAGGAGAGCGATGAGCGCGCGCAGGCAGGAGGGGATGAGGGCGGCGATCGAGAGCGCGGGGTACACCCTCGGCCTTCTCGCGCGCGCCGCGCTTCTGTCCCGCTCGTCCTGGAAGAAGCGCGCGGAGATTCTCTCGCAGAGCACGGTCTGCGGCTTCGGGGCGTTTCCCGTCGCGATGGTGGTGGGCGCGTTCACGGGGATGGTTCTGGCGCTGCAGGCGGGGATCACGCTCAAGACGTGGGGGCAGGAGGCGCTGATCGGCGTCGTCGTGCCGGCCTCGATGGTGCGGGAGATGGGGCCGGTGATGACGGCGTTCATCCTGGCCGGCCTGGTGGGGAGCACGATGGCGGCGGAGATCGGCACGATGGCGGTCTCGGAGGAGATCGACGCGCTGGAGGTCATGTCGATCAATCCCGTGTACTACCTGGTGATGCCACGGGTTCTGGCGCTCTCGTTCGTGACGCCGGTCCTGACCCTCTATGTGGACGTGGTCGGGATTCTCGGGGGGGCCTTCGTGGGCGACCGGCTCCTCGGGCTGACCTATGCCGAGTACATGCGGAACACGCTCGACACGCTGGACCTGAAGGACATCTACTCCGGGCTGTTCAAGGCGTTCCTCTTCGGCGCGCTCATCTCCTCCGTCGGCTGTGCCCAGGGACTGCGTGCGACCGGGGGGGCCGAGGGAGTCGGGCGGGCGACGATGCGGACCGTCGTGATCTGCTTCGTGTACATCCTGATCTTCGACTACATCCTCACCTGGCTGTTCTACCACTGACGATGACACCGACCGACCCCGTCATCGACATCGCGGAGCTGTGCAAGACGCTCGGGGGGCGCCGCGTGCTCAACCGGCTCTCTCTCCAGGTCCGGCGCGGCGAGACGCTCGCGATCATCGGCAGGTCCGGGACGGGGAAGTCGGTCCTGTTGAAGCACATCGTGGGGCTGATGAAGCCGGATTCCGGCCGCTGCAGCGTCCTCGGGGTAGACACGGCGACGGCGGGCGACGCGGGGATCGGCGCGCTCCGCCGCCGCGTCGGATACCTCTTTCAGTCAGGGGCTCTGCTGGCGGCGATGGACGTCCTCGAAAATGTCGCCCTGCCGCTGCGCGAGTGCGAGAGCGGGCTGAGCGAGGCCCGGATCCGCGAGACGGTCCGGGAGACGCTGGCCCTGGTGAATCTCGAAGGGGTCGAATCGCGGATGCCCTCGGAGCTCTCGGGAGGGATGCGCAAGCGCGTCGGGCTGGCGCGGGCGATCGTGCGGCGGCCCGAGCTGGTGCTTTACGACGAACCGACGAGCGGACTCGACCCGATCGGCACCTCCTCCATCGACGACCTGATCCGCAGCATGAAGTCCGTGCTGAACGTCACGCAGGTCGTCGTGACGCACGACATGGCCAGCGCGCGGAGGATCGGGGACCGGATCGGGCTGATCTGGGAGGGGCGCATCTACTTCGTCGGGACCCCCGCGGAACTCGAGGCGACCGACGACCCCACGGTCCGGCAGTTCGTCGGGGGGCTGACGACCGGACCGATGACCGAGGGGATCGGGGAGACCCAGCTCCTGCGGAACCGGCCGCGCGGCGATGCCCCGGCGGAGTGACCGCTATTTCGGCTTGGGCGGGAAAATCGTCCGGCGCCCGTTCAGATCCCTGACCCAGCCCTCGAACTCCGTCTGGAGTTCGGCCAGCGGCTTCCCCGCCGCCTTCGCCAGCCCCTCGGGACTCCTGGTGTCCCCCGACCGCAGGTACTCCTGGTACCGGGCCCGGTAGGCGCGGTCGTTCGCGGTCAGGAAGAAAAGGTGGACGGCCGCTCCGAGGCAGTAGATCGAGCCGCGGTCGGCCGTCTTCCCCGTCACGAGGTCCGCGATCCGGAATCCCCCGGGCTCGACCACCGCCTTGCGGACGACCTCCCACCGGTAGAGGTGGTCCTGGAACGGCACGTCCCCGGCGCACTCGAACGTGGTCGCGATCCCCTCCGTGAACCACCCTTCCCCGTCCTTCCGGACGTAATGGGCGACGAACTGGTGTCCGCACTCGTGCCGCGTCGTGAACGAGGAGCCCCGCAGCCCTTCCATCTTCCAGAGAACGGCGGGGCGCCACTCGTTCGCGTGCTGGTAGACGCCGTATGCGCCCGCCGCCGAGCCGGGGGCGTTGTTGTACTCGGCCTGGGTCTCGTAGACGACGATGTTGTGCAGCGTCTTCTGGACCGGCCGGACGCCGAACGTGTCGCAGTAGGTCTCCCAGAACCCGTCGATCATCGGGACGAGTTTCCGGTCGAACTCCGCCGGGTCGTCCTTCACGTTGGTGATCAGCCGGTACCGTTTCTCGACGAAGACGCGCCAGCCGTCCCCGAACGCCTTGCGCAGCTTTTCGTCGTCCTTCGGGTCGTGGCGCCCTGCCTCGGCCTCCTTCTCCTCCCGGTCGCGGGCCGCGCGCGCCGCCTCGGCCGCCTCGATCTCCTTCTTCGCGATCCACTTCCCGTCGACCAGGACGAGCCCCCGCGCCCGTTTCGCGTCGTCCGGAGACAGGAGTTTCCCGTCGACGAATTCCCAACCCTGGTCCAGGCGTTCCCGGTCCTCCCGGCGGATCCATCCGCCGTCGTGGCGGACCCACCCGGTCGCCAGGCGATGCTCGTCGGGTGTCAGCCACCGTCCCTCGTGCAGGACGTGCCCGAGCGCCTCGTGCGCCCCGGCATGGGCGGGATCTTTCACGATCGCGTCCCGCCAGGCCTTCTCCGCCTGCTCCTTCATCCCGTGAAAGGCGGCCCAGGCCCCCGCCTCGAACAGCGCCTGGGCGGTCCCCGGCTTGCGCATCTGCTCGTACCGGTCGAACGCCTTTCCGGCGTCGGCGGGGGTGATGCGCTCGACGTCGCCCCGGCGGAAGGTCAGCGTGCCGCCGCCGGGAAGCGCGACGACGATCTCGGCCTCGGTCTCCCGGGTCACCTCCCCTTCCACCGACTTCCCCGTCTTCAGGTGGACGGTGTCGGCGAAGGCCGCCGACGCGGCCGCCAGGAGCACCACCGCGACCAGCCCGGCGCGCCGCACGCTACTTCGGACCCTCGGGGATCGGCGCGAACCCCTCCTTCTCGCGGATCGCGTCCAGGTCTCTGACCCACTGCCGGTATTCGCGGTCGAGCTCGTCCGCGGACTTCCCCATCGCCTTCCCCAGCCCGTCCGGGCTGTCGATCGACCCCTTGGCGATGAACTGCTGGTACTTCTTCCGGTAGACGCCGTCCTTGTAGGTGAAGAAGAACAGGTGCGTCGCCGCCCCGCGGGAGTAATTCTGGTTCGCGTTCAGCGAGGAGGACTTCTTCAGCAGATCCGTCAGGGAGATGTCCTCGGTCCCCGCGATCACCTGGTCGCGGATGAACTTCCAGCGGTAGGGATAGTGGTAGTACGGGATGTCCGGCTCGAACATCGCCGCGATCCCCTCCTGGAACCAGGGCCCCCCGTCCGTGCGCACGTACCACGCCACGAACTGGTGTCCCGCCTCGTGGCGCCCGGTGTAGAGCGTGGTCCTCAGGTCGTCCCGATGCCAGAGCACCGCCGGAGAGAACTGCCCCGAATGCAGGTAGGTCCCGTACGCCCCCACCCCGACCGCGGCGCCGTTCTTCCGGCACCAGTCGTCGTACTGGGCCTGGTTCCCGTGCACCACGATGTTGTGGATCTTCCGCTGCTCGGGCTTCTTGTCGAACGTGTCGCAGTACGTCCCCCAGAACCGGTCCATCGACTCCGTGAATTTCCGGTCGAATTCCGGGTCCTTGTCGTCGCAGTTCGTGATCAGCCGGTACCGCTCCCCCGACCAGGTCCGCCACCCCGCGCCGTAGACCTTGAGGATCTGCCCGACTTCCTTCGCGTCGTGAAACCGCTTCTTGTCGGGCTCGACCGCGGGCTTCCCGCCGTTCGCCGGCCTGGCCGTTCCCGCCGCCCGTTTCTTCTGGATCTCGTCGTACTCCTTCTTCGTGATCCATTTCCCCTCGAACTCCACCAGCCCCTTCGCCTTCTTCGCCTCCTCGGGGGAAAGCAGGTCCTCGCCGACGAACTCCCATCCGGCGTCGAGCTTCTTCTTCTCCTCCTCCGTCACCCACCGGCCGCCGACCTTCACGTGCCCCGTCTTCTCCATGTACTCGTCCTGCGTGATCCACTTTCCCAGCCAGTTCCGGTGCCCGAGCGCCAGGTGCGCCTTCTCGTTCTCCGGGTCCTTGCCCAGGACGGCCTTCCAGATCGCCTCGGCGTCGTCCTTCATCCCGTGCCAGAGCGCCCACTCCGCCGCCTCCACCAGCCCCGCCGCCGTCGCCGCTCCCCTCCGCCGCGCCAGCTCCGTCTTCGCCGCCACCGTGTCCGTCAGCTCCACCCACGCGATATCCGCCCGCTTCACCGTGATCTGGCCGCCTGCGGCCATCTTGAAGGGAAGATCCTCGCCCTCCTCGGACAGGAGGCGCCCCTCCATGGTCGTCCCGTTCCTGAGGTGCAGGATGTCCGCCGAGACGGCGAGCGACAGCGCGAAAACCAGGCCGAGCGCGCGGAGCATGGGAACCTCCGGAAGGTGTGGCCGGGCATTGTAACCCGCGGGCTTGTCTTCGGATCGGCCCAACGCTAGAGTCGTTTCCCGGATGAGCGAAGCCCGCGCCAACACCTTCAAGGTCGGAATGCTGTTTTTCGTGGCCCTCGTCATCCTGGGCGCGGCGACCGTGTCCGTCGGCAACCTGGACTTCCTCCAGAAGACCTGGGACCTCCAGGTCCACTTCGTCAACGTCGGCGGGCTCAAGACCGGCGATCCGGTGCGCGTCTCGGGACTCGACATGGGCCGGGTCAAGGCACTGGAACTCCGCCCGGACGGCGTCCTGGTCACCCTGCGCATGACCACCGACATCGATCTCAAGGAGGACTACGGGTTCGAGGTGATGATGTCGACGCTGGTCGGCGGCCGGCACATCGCCGTCGAGCAGGGCACCCCGGGCCGCAAGTCCGTCGACAAGTCCGTCGTCCTGCGCGGCCGGGCCCCCGGCTCCGCGGTCGACGAGATCGCCGACCTCGTGCGGGAAAACCGCGATTCCGTCCGCGATTTCGTCGCCAACCTGAAGGAGATCAGCGAGTCGCTGAAGCGCGGCGACGGGACGCTCGGGCGCCTGCTCAAGGACGAGGGGCTGTACGACGAAGCGCGGGCGGCGCTGGGCGAGATCCGTGCCGGGGTCGCGGAGGTCAAGAAGGCGGGCGCGGTGATCGAGGACGTGAAGAAGCAGCTCGACAGCGGCGAGGGCACGCTGGTGAAGCTTCTCAAGTCCAACGAGATGTACGACGACCTGAAGGCGACGACCGAGAAGCTGCGACTGGTCGTGGAAAAGGCGGAGAAGGGAGAGGGAACGATCGGGCGGCTGCTGAACGACGAGCGGCTGTACGACGACGCCCGGGCGACGGTGGAGCAATTGCGGGAGGCCGTGGCCTCGGTCCAGCGGATGGTCGACAAGGTCGAGAGCGGCGAGGGCACGGTCGGAAAGCTGCTGAACGACGCCGAGCTGGCGCGGAAGCTGGAGGAGACGGTTGCGGAGGTTCGCGACCTTGCGGGGTCGATGCGGAGCATCGCGGGGAAGGTGGACCGGGGAGAAGGGGCGATCGGGAAGCTGGTCAACGAGACGGCGCTGTACGATTCGGCGAAAGAGACGGTGGACAAGGCGAACTCGGCGCTCGAGTCGCTCGACAAGACGCTCGGAAAGGTCGCCAGGGTAAAGACCTACGTCACTTTCGGATCCCGGTACTACGCCGGCACCGGGGTCCCCGCACCGACCGCCTCGATCCGTATCTACCCGTCGCAGGACCGCTATTTCGAAGTCGGCGGCGTCGCCTGGATCGCCTCCAGGGACACCGACCACTGGACCTTTCCGGAAAAGGTCGAGGACGACCGCGGCGAGACGTTCCTCCAGCCGACCGCCCTTCTCGGATGGACCTTCATGGACAACCGCCTCGACCTCGCGGGCGGCCTCCTCGAGGGCAAGTTCGGCGGCCGCGCCGGATACCGCTTCACCATCCCGTGGCTCGAGCACGATGTCTCCCTCTACGGCGAAGTCCGCGGGTCCTGGGACGACGAGGACGAACTCGACGAAGACGCCGGCAAGATCATGGCCCGCGTCTACATCGACACGAAGATCTGGCGCTGGTTCCACGTCCACGCCGGAGTTTCGCGGATCGGGGAGGAGCCGGAATTCTTTGGGGGGCTTACCTTTAGGTACGAAGACGAGGACATCCGGACCTTCATCGGACTCCTCGGCCTCTCCAACTGACGCCCCGCCCGGGTGCATGACCGTGGTTGCACCCCCCTGCGCGCCGATGTATAGGGTGACCGGCGAGCGACCCCACGAGGGGCCGTAGGGCCGGCGGGCCTCTAGAG